>RKRR01000043.1 GCA_007571305.1 Candidatus Poribacteria bacterium
GGGTTTTTTCTGCTCTAATGGAGAAAATATTTTATGGAACTTTATGAAGCCGTCAGCCCATTGGACTTTAGGTACTACGGCAGTGATCCTAATTTCATGAAACGGTTGCTGCCCTATGTTTCTGAAGCAGGATATGTCACATATCAGGCGAAGGTCGAGGCGGCGTTGGTGCGTACTTTGGCAAACTACGGAATCTGCACTTCAGCGATCGCCGATGAGGTGGAGCAAGCAGTAGATATGGTAACGGCGGAAGAGGTCTACGAGGAGCAGTCTCGCATTCGGCACAATATCCGCTCACTCGTCAATGTGATACGGCGGAACATTAGCCACGAAGCGCGCCCTTACGTCCATCTGTTCGCCACCTCTGCAGACATTCTGGATACCGCAACTTCATTGCGGTTTAAAGCCCTCACCGAAAATGTCATTATTCCCGACCTGGTTGCTCTGGAACACCAACTCATCGCACTGGCGCGCGAGCATGCAGAGACAGTACAAATCGGCAGGACACACGGACAACACGCGGAGCCGACAACCTTTGGTTATGCGTTGGCACTTTATGTCAGCCGACTCGGCACCCGAATTGAAAAGATTCATGAGGCGGGACAGAACCTACGAGGGCAATTTTCAGGGGCGGTCGGCGCGTTTAACGGACTGACGTTGATTCACGAACACCCCGAGCAGATTGAGGCGGATTTCCTTGCACTGCTCGGCTTGAAACCTTCCGATACACACACCTCAACACAGTGTGTGGAGCCGGAGTTTATCTCGGATCTTGCGTATCAGATTACGGCGGCGTATACGGTGCTTGCGAACTTCGCGGACGATATGCGACACCTCTATCGGACTGAAATTGCTGAGGTCGGCAGGAAATACAACCCTCAATTGGTAGGTTCATCGACGATGCCGCATAAAGTGAACCCAGAGACTTACGAGAACATCAAAAGTTTGTGGAAGGCGTTTGTGCCGCGCATGCAAACCGTCTTTATGGATAGTATCCTCGAACATCAACGCGACCTGACAAATTCAGCTTCAAGTCGGTTCTTGACAGAATTGTTCACGGCGTTCGACTACGCGATCTACCGGCTTCGACGGGCATTGGAAGAGATGGATGTCAAAGCGGATAACATGCGGCGCAACCTCGCTTTGAGCGCAGAGGATACGATTGCAGAACCTATCTATCTGTTGATGGCATATTACGGATTTCCTGATGCATACGACCATACCCGGAAGTTAATCGGACAGGTGCATGAGACTGGAAAGAGTTTGACGACACTGTTGTGGGAAGATGAAACGTTTCGTCCATTCCTCGATAAGTTGACAGAACCACAGCGCGAAGCACTCCGGGATCCGACGAATTATATCGGTGCCTCGGTGCGGCGGACCCACGCAACATGCGATGAATGGGAGAAACGGGTTTTTAATTTACCTTGCGGTTAAACTTCGTGTGTTTAGATTTTCCCGTGCGTTCCTTAAATCCGCACTCCACTTCGTTACGTGCTACGGTTTTTGAAACCTTCCTGAATTAATCAAAACCTGCCCGTAAACGTAGGGGAGGGCACCTCAGAAACCCAATAGTTAAAAAATGTTTGACATTACCTACTTAGGACAGCAGTGTTTCCGTTTCATCAGACGTTATCCGCGCACGTGGACAATCGTTGGTTTTCTGCTGATCCTCGGTATCGGTATTCGGTTAGGGCAGACTGTTCAGTTCAGCAAAGTAACCGATTACTTTCGATCCTTCGTAGATCGTGAACAAACAGATGTGACAAAATCGGTTGCGCGAGGAATTACCCACCGACAAATACAGAACAAAGGAATGCTGACGAACATTCTCTCGGTATCACCAGATGCCGTGAACATCCGTCCATACCGCGCGTTGAGTGCAGGGATCGGGACTGAAACATTGGTGTCGCTCGCTCGACGGCACAAGGCACTCGCTGCAATCAATGGAGGCTTTTTTGAGATGGCGGGCACGTTTCGTGGCGAGTCCGTTGGTGCGCTGAAGATTGACGGTGAATGGAGAAGCGAACCGGAACAGGGCAGAGCAGTGATTGGACTCCGAACGGTTGACGGAAAAATAGAAGCATACATCGACCGAATAGCCTTACGGCAAGAACTCGCCTTACCGAACGGAAAAACATTGTTAATTGACGGTATGAACCGGAGTCGAGGCAGGAACGAATTGGTAATTTACCGCCCACACTTTCACGTAGTAACCTTGACAATGCCTGATGGTGTAGAAGCGGTCGTGAGAAAAGGTGAGGTCGTCGGTATCCACAACGGACAGGGAAGTACGCGTATTCCTGCTGAGGGTTACGTTTTGTCGGCAAGTGGTAAAAGGCGCGAGGAACTCTTAACCCATATCTCGGAAGGTGATGCGGTTCAGATTCATGAGACAATCATCCCTGAACGTGTGGGGGACAGCGAGTTATGGGCAAGTTTCAGACATATTGCCGGCGGTGGTCCCTTATTACTGCAAAGTGGTATCGCGCCTTCTACAAAAGCGTATGAACGAGAAGGCTTTGATCGAGCGTTTCACAGTTTCTGGCATCCACGGACAGCAGTCGGTAAAAAGGCGGATGGCACCCTCCTTTTCGTGACGATAACAGCAACAGAAGCAGGTGTCCGACGCGGTGTTATGTTATCACGGCTTGCGGAACTATTTCTGGAATGGGGCGCGACGGACGCTCTTAATCTCGACGGCGGCAATTCAGCAATGCTCGTAATTCGAGATAAGATCGTGAGCGTCAAACAGAAAAAACTTGGACGGGGCACGGCGCGTGATAAACCTGAAACGAAAAAGACACAAATAGAGAAGGGAGCGCGAGCAGCGAGAAATACGAAGACTGCTCGCGGAAATCGCCGGATACGTCCGATGCCCAGGCAACAGGGACGTGCAATTTCGGATGCGATCTTGATTTTTTCTCGGTTTTAGGTTACAATATGGCAAAGGGGCATTCTGTCGACCGGTATCAGAAGAACACACGTTCTTTAACTCGTAAAGAACGAATTAGAGACAGAAAACTTGCAAACTGATACTCAATTTTGGAAAATCTATCTTGACACTTGCTGCTTGAGTCGCTTTTTTGACGATCAAACGCAAACCCGAATTCGGCGTGAAACCGAAGCCATTAGTGCCATTCTTGAAACCTTTCGCGATGGAGAATGGAAATGGCTTGCCAGCAAAATATTAGAAATTGAGGTTAACAAAAATCTCAATTTCAGCCAACGCCTCCGAGCCATATCTTTATTAGCACGTGCGAATGAATTTATTTTACTCACGGAAATAGAGGTATTGCGAGCTACTACGCTTGAGGCCCTGGGTTTTAAATCGTTTGATGCGCTGCATATTGCCTCGGCTGAAAGTGGTGCTGCAGATATTTTGCTAACAACTGACGACCAGTTCTTGAGAAGAGCGAAACGCGTTTTTGAACGACTTTATGTCCGCGTTGAAAACCCATATATATGGTTACAGGAGGTCATTAGAAATGGACGTTCGCAAAATGACAGATATTGAGATCTACGAACTTGGCATTGAACTCCTTATTGACAAACTTGGTCCTGCTGGAATGATGCGTTTTTTTTGGAAAGGCGATCCCGGCCAGGGCGATTACTCTGTAGATCGTCACAAACTCCCGCAACCAAATATGGATATAATCGCAAAGGAGATCCAATACGCCCAGGCAACAGAAGAGTCACGTGTGAAAGCATGGGGAACCACCTCTCGTCAATGGAACACCCAAAAAATGACAGATACTGAGGTTTATGAAGCCGGAATCAAGCATCTTAAAGATGAACTCGGTCCCATTGGCTTGCCCCGATTTCTCTCACAATGTGAGTCTTTGGCTGATGACTACTCCATAGACCGCCATAAACGTCCACTGCTAAGTATTGATACAATTACTAAGGAAACTGAACAGAAAGATTGAAACTAAAATCTTATCTCTGGGCACGAGTATATCGAACAGTAGGAAAAACAGAGGTGAAGTTATGCTAAACAACAACCCAATACTGCAAAAAAAATTAGATGCTGGTAACAACCGCAGGAAGCCCATATCGGGCATGGGATCGACATCGACACCCCTGTCAAGACGCTCCTTTTTCAAAGGCTCTGTTGGACTTGCTGCCTCTGCACTCGCCGCGGGTCAATTAGTTTTGCCAGCACATGCCCAGTGGCGGTTCCAAGAATATCTCCCTTATGACGCGGCAGGGGATTATCACTATGGACGATCTGGAAGGATCGAACACCATTATCCTGAGATGAATCCAACGGGTGAAAAATTCACGTTCGTGCGGCTCAAATACCCCGGTGGCGATTGGTATACCAACATTGTCAATTACTATTACTGGCAATCGGATCTGAAGTTCACTCAGGAACTTGCTAATTGGACGACGATTGATGTCGAAGTACGTGAGCATCCACAATATGTTGACATTGACGATGAAGGGTTATTCGCCTATCCGTTTCTCTATATGACAGGACATAGGGGGATTCGGTTTTCTCCGCAACAAATCCGAAAGTTGAGAGAATATTTTGAACGGGGTGGCTTCCTTCACGTCGAAGATTGTGATGTGAGACTCAACCGTGGACGGGGCGGTTTGCGTCCACATATCTATGAGATGATGCGCCAAGTTTATCCGGAAAAGAATTTTGAACGGTTGGAGATGAGTCATCCGATTTACCATACCCTCTATCAACACGATGAGTACCTCGGCGGAGATAAACGCATTCCTGACATCTCCGATTACGACGAGGCGATCATGGATGACGACCGCGTGATTGTTTATTTCTGTCCGAGCGATCTGAATTGCGCGTGGGAAGGTAGACAATGCGAACCCGGTGGCGAGGAACAGCGGCTTTGGGCATTTGAACAAGGGATGAATGTTGTCGCCTACGCGTTGACGCGGTGATATCGCTATCGACTTTCAGTGAAGAATTGGGATTCGGAGACCGCTCCTACAGAAGATCGAGAATTTTTTCTCGAAGGCGTTCATACGCAAGGTTCGCGCCAGCGATGTTGCCTGCAGCGGGACCTATTTGGAGTTGGGCGATGGTGCCTGTACCGAATAGATTTTGGATGGGATGGAGTTGTAAATCGGCATCAAGTCGTGGGAGCCCGCAGACAAGCGGGATTGGATATTGTGTGAGCAATTCCGTTAAAAATCCGTAACGACGCAGATTGAACCTATACCCCGTCGCGAGGACAACACAAGTCACATCCCTCATAACACCACGCGTGGTTTCAACCCGCAGCCTTTGGATAGGCAGACCTTCTGCCTCGGTAGTGATGTTATGGATACGGGTCTCAGGATAGATGTCAACCTCCGGTGTATTCAGCAAAGCCTCCATAATATCGGGCGTGATGCTTCCTTCCCCCCTATTCTGTTGAATCGTCTCATAACGTAACTGAAAATTGGTCTCGTTTGCAAATTCTGCGAGTGCCTTAGGCCCCAACCATACAGGCGGAAAATCGAACTGCTCCGTCTTTAACCTCTTCCGAGCAATCAGTGCTACGTTATGTCCTTGCTCTCCGAGGCTTTTTGCGAGTGTCCCCGCCGTCAATCCACCACCAACGATAACAATTCGACATTCGTTATCATATTGCTCATCTTCACAATCCACAGAGAATTGGGAGGCGTGCAAAATCTGATCGGGGTATCGACGTTGCCACTGGACAAACTCAGGCGGAACGTAAGCACAGTCGTCAACTCCGATGGCAAGGACAACACAACCGCTCCGAAATCCTTGGTGATTCGTCGAGAGGAGGCGGAACGGAAATCTACCTGCACCTTTGTCCCACCGCAATTTCGCCACATCAAACTGATAATAGACCTGATGTTCTCCGAATTCAGCAAAGGCATCGTTGCAGAAATCCCAAAAGAGTTGCGTAGAAGGTTGCGAATACGGAGGTGCTAATTCATTCGTTCGGTTGTGACGTTCGGCGTATTCAACGATACCCAGTGCATCTGGAGTAATGTGATGGACAGCGGGGGAACGGAGAAATTTCATACCTTGGCACTCCGTTTTACACCGCCACTGGGTGATCGGTTGCGGATGTCGGTCGACAATCGCGAGACTTTTCGCTGCCGCTGGTACATCACGGAGCAATCGAATTGCGATAGAAATACCGTGTATCCCGCCGCCAATGATGGTAATCGGGACATTCCGATGTTTTAATTTACGAGCATCTTGATTGCCCTCCGCTACGTTGACGTGCAGGTTTTTGCTTCTACTGTAGATCTTTCTTAAAATCGGATCCGTAGCCCGTAACGAAGTGGAGGACGGATTATGAAAAAGCACGTTATAGCACCCATCTACGGCGTTGACCGCAAGGTAAAATTAAAAATCTGGTATATGCACACTTTTCAAAGCAAAGGTTTTTGAGGACGGTTCATCACTGGCACGGTAGATACTGTAACGATACTGGACAACCCCAACAGATGGCGCAATCCAATAAATTGCGGGTGGACTAATCAAGAAAACCGACGGCTCTGGACTATCCCCGTAGACGACTTCTTCGTGAACGACATAAGTCGTGTAACTACCCGCGGGAACGGTAACCCGTTCATTATCGCTCACCACAAAACGTGTAACCGTGACCGGTATTCCAGCGGTCTTTTCAAAAACCACCCACTCTTTCCCTACTTCCAACGGAAAATCTAATAGACGGCGCGGCGGAAAATGCTTTCGGTGCGATATACGGAGAAACCCCGGATTATCAAAATTCGGAAGGTACATATCAAACGCGGATTCTATCAATGATTGAGAGGTTTTCGTAAAGTAGGTAGCAGAAATTGGGAACGGGAATCCGTCAAAAAATTCGGTGTCTATGCGAAAATAATATGCATTCGCTACCAAATGGTCAACAGCATCAACCCTGAGTTGGTCAGGTTCCTCGGTAGTAATCCCGCTGATGGTCAACTGCCGATGTGTTGTGCCACTGATATCGCGTGTGCCTTCGACTCGGAGTGTGAATTCCTGATCGGTGTCAACATTGACATACGTCCATGCGGAACCTGGAGCCGTTGGGAGATCGATAGCTTGGAAACCCGTTGTCTCAGGTGGTGGAAGCGTCGTTTCACCGTGCGGGTCAACCAATCCCTCATCTCCACAACTACAGAGGAACAGGAAAATAGCAACCAGTAGAGAGGCTTTTACTAAACGAAGTCCTCTTTTATTTGCTGCTGAAAAGATTTTTTGAAAAAAAAACCATCCTGACAGCTGATTGCTAATTTTCTGATAACTTTTCATTACTTTAACCCAAGTTGCTACCCTGTAGCATAACCTGTTAGGTTGTGCGTCTTCGAGCCAGAAATGACACGGAATACACCCACTCTTTCGCAAAGATAAAGGGGTCTCGCTGAAAAGGTGTGTTCGTGGATATGAAATCATAGAGGTAGCAAGTTGGGTTATTTTAACACAAGCTGCTACGGACAAGTTTTTGGGAAACCGACAGCTGCTGTTTTTCAGCGAAAATCCTTTATGCACAGGAGACCAACGGTTTCCTATGCTACTATTTATGCACAAGAAACCAAGGGTTTCCTATGCTACAGAACTGACAACTTGGGTTACTTTAGCACACAGAATTTGCCAGTGCTTTGGAATCCGTTCCCATCGGTTGCCCGGAAGAAGTATAATCCGGTGCCTACCATTTCGCCGCGCGCGTTTGTGCAATCCCACTCGGTAGCCCCCTCCAGCACCTTAATTAAGTTTCCCAAAGCATCGTAGATTTCAACGGTTAATCCCTTCGGATAGAAAGTAAGGTGTTGGTTTCCTTGTTCGACATAAATCGGGTTCGGCGCGACGATGACATTTCGGTTCTGGTTGTTTGCGACATAATTGAAGATCTGTCCCTGCCAGATTCGGGTGCCTGTTACGCCAGCAGCGGAATGTCCTTGAATTTTATAGAGATAGATCCCTGTAGGTGGAAATCCGTTTGTGCGGAGTGTTCCAAACCATTTCGTCTCGGTTTCTTGTGTCAGAAAAACAGTATATTCATTTCTATTCGGATCCTCCACTGTCAAATGTGGCGAAGCCCCCAGCGGCTGCGTGCTTTGTACTTCAACCTCCCATTCTCCTATGCCGTGTGGTTGGGTATGAATAAAGAAGGCAGGTGCCCCGCTCACGGTGTCCACACTTGGCGTGATGCTGTCTGGTACAATATCGGGTGTACCCATAAATCCCATTGCGTCAACAGGCACAACAGCATAGTAGTAGTGGAGGTTGTTCGGATCAAAGAACTCGCCGGTGACATCAATTCCCTCAAAGACAGTGGGATCTTCAAACTGCGTTTGTGTGACATCAACACGCCCAACGATGGCTATATCGTCTTCTGGAATACCGTTTCTATCACGGTCAGCAGCAGTGAGCACTGCATCGGGATTCTGAAAAGGCAGCGGGACATCCGTTTCATTCTGTAGCATGTAGCGTTTTCGCACGATTGCTACCTCTCGAATCCCTGATGGATTGTCAACATTCCACTTCACAAGCGGTCCGTTCGTCCCTTGAACGACCTGCGCTCCTGAAAGTGTACCCGTTGGTGGAGCCCCCGCCATATAGCTGACAAAACCCCCGAAACTTCCACCCGGAATCACGACGCGCTCAACATCGGGATGCATATTAATTAAGATGAGCGTAATCTCCTGAATATCTCCCCCGAAATCTTTGAAGGTTATCTGTGCTTCTTGGGAGCGATGATAAGTAAACGCCTCTCTGATCTCAGTGGTTCCATCTCGTTTCTTGAGAATAAACTTGGCAGCCCATCCGCGTAAACCGGTCGCAGCGTGTCGCTGTAATTCATTCTGAATGTCCTGTCGATCATCAGGAGCGAGGTGTTGGAGGCTTATCGGTGCAAGATCCGCGCCATCAATCTTGACTGCGAATTCCGGCATAATCCCTGCGGGACGGAAGACGATATAGCGTGCCGAAAAATGCTCAGGCATTGATTCCGAATCGAAATCGGCGCGAACCGGATAATTTGTGTGCACATCATTAGGATGAATAGCGACGGGTGGGAAACGATGTGCGTTCCTATAGCCACGCATCCCGGTTGCTGTATTGGCACGGGCATGTGTGAAATAGTTCCATACCGTGAAGGTCTTGAACGCCTCAGCGAGGGTTGTGCCGTTATCCGTAAAAACGTCGTAGAAATTGCCCATTTCGCGATAACTGCCATCAGTGGTGTTTCTGTAAAATTGGCGGACGATGTCGTACCCGAATCGTTCTGCCATATACAACGTCCAGATGACGGAGCCATACTCGTGGTCCCCAATGCGACTCTCAAGAGAAATGTCTGGGATGAGAAACCAGCGGCGGAGTTGATGGATATAGTAGTTATAGGCATTGGTCTCGTTAGGTTCATCGGGATCCGGGAGTGTATCGCCATCGTCAATAACGCCGCCATCGTAAGTCATGACTTCTATCCAAGTTGCGGATGCTTCCATGAACCATGTCGGCATATAGGCGTTATATCCGAACTGGACACCGTGCAGGAATTCATGCGTACAGGTGGTCTCAAGGTAGCGGATCCCCTCGTTTTTTCCGACATAATCGTAGATACGGGAGTTGATCATGAAATAGGGTGCGACCGTCAGGGCGGTGGACAAGACACGTCCTTCGAACCAATCAGCGGTAGTGATACCGAGTGCGGGAAAGGTAAAGAGGTAGACATCATATTTATGATTGCCGCCGTTTTGTGCCGCCCAAAAGTCGATGTAAGGGATTTTGAATCCCATGAGGTCGATTTGGACGTGATATGCCCGCTCCATTGCGTCGGCACAGAGATCGATATAATCGGGAACGCCATTGCGCGGGTGAAAATCCTCAAGCGGCGGTGCATGCGGTCCGGCACGCGTGTAATGGAATTTAAAGTGCGGTGTGTCGAACTTCTCTGGCAGGACTATTTCACCGAAGAAACTACCCGGAAGTCCGGGGCGGAGGAAAAGTCCTTTCAGCTTCTGCCGATGCACAGAGGATAAGTTTCGCCAATTCTTGGCGATGGTGACAAAACTATCGGTTACACATTCCGTTATTTCACTTGAGGTGTATCTCGATTTGAGATTGGTGAACTGTTGAGCAGTTTGGATCGCACCTTGGAGTTCGGGATCCGGTGGAAGTGCGTGTGTGAGGGACAGGCATGTTATAAAAAGCGTGATGATAAGCGATAATTTCATTTTTTTAACTATTGGTTTTTCGCTCGGAAACCTGTTGCCGTTGTTGCAAGCCGTTTCCGGACCCCGGATACTATACCCATAAATTCAATGTGGAAACAACACTAGTAAATATGATTTAATTAAACCAAAGCGTTAACAACGAACCTATTATAGAACCTACTAAACCTGCTACCATATATCCTACCCATTTTAAGAACTCTTGCCAGCGTAGTTTTCGCTTTACAAACTTATGGCATTCACTCTCGCTCCCTTGAAAAACACTTAACCGTGCGGGCTCCGGTAATTCCTCTCCACGAGAGGAACGCTGATGATATGAATCAAGATGTGCTATTACCTCATTTTGACTGCATACTTCCTAGTATGATTAGCGTAGTGTCCCGTCTTCGCGTAATTTTTGAATTAGATATTCATGTGTGCGGTTTCCTTTTATTGAATTGCACGTATGACACAAAAGTTGTAAATTGCCGATCTCATCTCCTCCATCTTTAGAACGCGGTATTATATGGTCAATTGTCATATTCCGAAATGGAAGTGAATATTTACATCCATTACATTTGCCTTCCTGTTTACCGTAAAGCGTATGTTTATGCGACCTAAATGTTCCTAACTCCACTTCAGATAAAACAAGATTTGTTATATCTTTTGGACCAAATAAAGTTTCAATGTTTATTCGATGTAGTTCTTTGGGATATGAACGTTTTGGTATGTCGGTTCGGTGTTTAATTTGACCAAGAAGGTTTGGATGTTCAGTCAAATCAACTTCACGCTTCAATCGAGTTTTCACAAGTTCCACAGCCTTTGGGCTTAAGTCAATGCCAATCCATTGACGCTGGAATTTTTCTGAAACAATACAGGTAGTAGCACATCCGCAAAACGGATCAAGAACAACTTCATGGCGATTGCTACTTGCCTTTATAATTCTTTCAAGAAGTTTTAATGGCTTTTGGGTAGGATATCCAAGCCGCTCTTTACCCAACGCTGGTGGTATATCTAACCATAAATTATTGGCAGGCATTCCATTTTTTAACCTCAATTTGCGATAAACTTTTCCATTCATAAGTTCTAGTTCGCCTTCCTCATCCATTTTCTTTAGCGTGTTTAATGTAACATTCCATCCGCTTGGATGTGGTGGGAAAAATCCTTTATATTCATAGCATTGATTTGGTCTAGCCCCTTGACCTGGACTATTAAAAGGACTTCGCCTTGCATAAGGTCCTTTCTTATCTCTATAC
>RKRR01000123.1 GCA_007571305.1 Candidatus Poribacteria bacterium
TAAAGAGTTGTGTTGTTTCTTAGGGAAGGATACCCGTTTTCATCTGCAATTTCAACAAATATATCTCTTAATACCTGATGACAAAATATTTACACACCCAGAGTCATGCATTTGCTTGACTTTTTGCTTCATATTTGCTATACTTAAAATATGTTAATTTTCCAGAAAAGAAAATCTATTAACCTTCAGCAAAATGTTACACTGGTGTAACATTTTTAAGGAGCATTCTCCCGAAGATGGGAACTGCCTTTAAGAAAGCCTTCATCGTTTTCATCGGACATATTGTCGTTTTGGGAGGCATTTTGGTCGGTGTCATTCAACACTTCTCTCGACACGGATCGCTTCCAGAAACGATACAAATGGTAGACTTCTCAGGGATGTTGGTAGCGGTTTTAGGGGCGTGCATCCTGAGTTTAGTCAGCGTTGTGTTGATATTTTGGTTAGCGCGGGCATGGATAAATGAGCAGCCAGAGCTTGGTGAACGAATTATCCGTCTAGCACTTGCAATCAGCGTCAGTTTTATAGTCGTTTTCGGTGGATTGGCAGGTGGGTTGATTGTTTTGCGGACTTTATGGACGATAGGCTTTTTTTAACTTGCATTTTTCTTCCCGATATGATATAATTAGTTAATTCACTCGGACAAACATTGTGGATCACGCCTGTAGCGTGCTTTGCAACGTCCGAGTTGGTAGGTATTTAGTTCTCCTATAGGGAGGCTCTCTGAATCTCGACGTATCCTGCGGAATCGACAGAAAATCAGAACTGAGTGTACCTACAAATGGATATAGAACGTTTTGTAGACAAAGTTATTTTGTATATCGGAGCGTAACAAATCAATTGTTCGTTTTCGTTTTTATAGGGGCTTGTAAGTGATGCCTATGGGTTTCCTAGCGGCGCGCTGCAGTGCCTTGACTTGGGGGTGTGAAAAATACACTACAGAGGCAGACGTACTCAGAGGACGAAGGAAAGACAAAGTCGTTCCAATTATCAGATTCGAGCCAAAGAAATTTTGCTGATAGATCACGAGAATAAGCAAATGGGGGTCATGGCACCTCGCGACGCAATGAAACTTGCGGAAGAAGTTGGATTGGATTTAGTAGAAGTTTCACCGAATGCCTCTCCTCCCGTTTGTAAAATCATGGACTACGGGAAGTATCAGTATGAGAAGAATAAGCGCGCACGCGAGGCTCGAAAAAAGCAGACGAAGGTTGTTCTGAAGGGAATGCAATTCCGCCCAGATACCGCCGAACACGACTACCAGTTCAAAAAGCGACATGTTGAGGATTTCCTGAAAAATGGATGGAAAGTCCGTGCAACTGTCCGGTTCCGGGGACGTGAGATGCTCCATACCCAACTTGGTAAAAGTTTGCTTTCGCGGCTCAAAGACGACTTAGAAGAAATTGCTGAAGTGGAACAACCTCCACGGATGGAAACCCGTATCATGTCGATGATCCTCTCACCAAAATCTGTGTGATGTTTTTGTCGTCGTGCACGTGTTTCCTCTTCTAATTTTTTGTGGAGTGCTCCCCCAGTCACGATATTTTTTTTTTTTACGTAGGCGCGGCTTTTTCGTCGCGATACTTTTCGGGGATATTTTAATGCCAAAAATTAAAACACATAAGGGTGCGGCAAAGCGTTTTAAGTTCACATCGAAAGGTAGAATTCGCCGTAATCGGGCGTACGCCGGACACTTGTTCATCTCTAAGTCTTCGAAGCGAAAACGGAGATTGCGGCAGGCAACCCTCGTTGATTCGAGCAATGAGAAACGTTTAAAACGCCTCATTCATCGATAAGAACGTAAGAGTAAATCCTCAGTACATAGGATGATAACAACATATTCCGGGTGAAATAGTGGACGCGGTCGCGGATAGAACTGTTGATCGCAATAGGAGTTTTAAATGGCACGAGTAAAAACAGGGAGTGTGCGGCGCAAACGCCGTAGCCGGATACTTAAGCATTCTAAAGGTTACCGTGGCGGGCGGAACAACCTCAAACGCACCGCTAAAGAAGCAGTGGAGAAGGGATGGAATCACGCCTACGCACATAGACGCGCACGGAAACGAGATTTTCGGAGACTTTGGATCGCAAGAATTAACGCCGCCGCGAGATTACACGGACTTACCTACAGTCGATTCATACATGGACTCAAAGCTGCTGGTATTGAACTCGATCGGAAAGTTCTCGCCGACATTGCAGTGAATGACGAAGCAGGCTTTGGACAACTTGCCACCCTCGTAAAAGGTTAGTTGTAGATTCGCCTCCCTTTTCCTGTAGAAGCGATCTCTGATCACGATAGGTATTGGTAGAGGCTATACTACTCTCGCAGGAGAGTATATGGGAGCAATCAAGAAGGATACTTAATAGTAACAAGGCGATGAAGGGACACACGTAAGCAGTTGGGACCTCTCAATCAGAAAGGCAGCGTCATCGGCTGGAAGCGCGGCTTTGAGAGCAGCTGCCGAATTTCATCCTGGAGCCAGAAACCCTACCTGGGGTTCCCACTCGTTACTGAGAAGGGATACTGGGTCGGGCAAAAAAAAAATGAAGCGGGCAGATTTTAGGAGCGACCTCTCGGTTGCAGTAATCTGCCAAGCGGGGTGGTACCGCGGAAGTTGATGCCTGTCGCTTTCGTCCCCAGAAGGAGATAACCTTTATGGAGGCGGAGTGATAGGCGTTTTTTGTCGGCAGACATAGCGGTAGATGTTATCTTTCTGTAGGTTCTACCCCCGGGTCGCGATTCCTTTATATAAAAACTATATAAAAACGCTCCGACTCGGAAAAATAAACCTATAAATATACGGGACTGTCATGAAAGAAGAATTACAAGCGATTCAAGCGGAGGCACTTGAGGCTTTAAAAGTCGTGAAAACCCCAGACGCGCTTGAGTCGCTCCGAATCACATATTTTGGACGCAAGGGAAAACTAACCGATGTCATGAAAGGTATGGGGAAACTTTCCAAACAGGAACGTCCGGTAATAGGCAAACTTGCAAATGAGGTGCGTGCCACACTTACAGAGGCTTTTGAAGCCGCGACGCAGGTACTACGTCATCAACAACAGGAACAACAACTTGAAGCAGAAGCCGTTGACATCACGCTTCCCGGACGAAAGCCTGCCTACGGGAAAGCACACCCCATAATGCAAACGTTAGAGCGAATTGAAGCTATTTTCGGTCAAATGGGGTTTGAAGTGGTGACAGGGCCCGACGTTGAGACCGAGTATTACAACTTTGATGCCCTGAATACGCCTGCTGATCATCCGGCTCGCGACTTGCACGATACCTTTTACCTCACCGATGGACACCTTTTACGAACCCATACTTCGCCCGTTCAGATCCGCGCCATGGAGGCCCAAAAACCACCGATCCGAATTATTGTGCCGGGGAAGTGCTATCGGGTGGACTATGATGTCTCACACACGCCGATGTTCCATCAGGTAGAGGGCTTGTTGGTTGACACGCACGCCACTTTCAGCGAACTCAAGGGCGTTTTGACCTCCTTTGCCCGACAAATGTTCGGTGACCAGACACAGATGCGTTTCCGTCCTCACTTCTTCCCTTTTACGGAACCCAGTGCGGAGATGGATATCTCCTGTGCCGTTTGTCGAGGAAAAGGGTGTCGGAGTTGTGGCGGCACAGGCTGGGTCGAGATCATGGGAGCTGGTGCTGTGGATCCAGCGGTATTTGAAGCCGTGAACTACGACCCAGATGAAGTTACGGGTTTCGCTTTCGGTATGGGAGTGGAAAGGATTGCGAATCTCCAGTTCCGCATCCCGGACATCCGCACCCTCTACGAGAACGATCTCCGTTTCCTACGCCAATTCTAAAAATAGTAGGCACTCTTGTCGGTAATTGCCCTCTCCGCTGAACTTAGTAGGTGCGATTCCCTAACCGCATCGGCTCTTAGACATAAACCGTGCATGCTCCGAATCTTCTGTTGAGTCCTGTGGGATTTTTGTTCTGGTATTTCTTTGGCATGTCCACAAGATTGTTATGATAGAAAAGAAGAAAATAGATGAAACGCGCCTGTTTTACAATTCTCGTACTCATCCTTACTCACCACAACAATTTCGCTGTTTCCGAAGTTAGCAGTGCCGCCCAGCAGGTTCTCGCTACTATAGAATGGGTCTCGATTCCCGAAGGCACCTTTCTTATGGGCTCAACTCCGGAAGAAGTGAAAGCCGCCTACGAGGACGCGAAATTGCGAAGTTCTATGCTGGAACAGCACACCTTTGATGCTGAACTGCCACGACACCCAGTCTACTTAAGCACTTATGAATTATCGCGGTATGAAATCACCAACGCGCAATATCGAGTCTTCATTGAGGCAACAAACCGTCCTGCACCCCGGGGACACGACGGCGAGGAGACCTGGACAGATGAGACCCTCAGTGGCGACACGCAACCCGTTGTCGGTGTGACATGGTTTGATGCGCAGGCGTTTGCAGAGTGGATCGGTGGGAGTCTACCGACCGAAGCACAGTGGGAACGCGCAGCACGGGGGGCAGAGGGCTGGATATATCCATGGGGTAACGTCCCACCCAAAGCGCGCCAACACGCCAACTTCGCACGCCGCTACAATCGTCCGATGCCGGTAGGTCACTTCCCGAAAGGTGAATCCGCAAACGGTGTCGCAGACCTTGCCGGGAATGTATGGGAATGGTGTCTCGATGAATACAGTCCGACTTTCTATCAACAACACAACGATGCCGTCTCCCAAAATCCACTCAATCTTCGCTTCAGAGATGTCTTGCGCGCAAGAGTTATTCGGGGAGGCGCGTGGGACGTGGGGCGAGCGTTTCTCCGTTCAGGTCTACGGTTTAAATTTTATCCGTTGGATTCAACACATACAATTGGATTTCGGGTCGTTCGTCCGCGTCCAAAAATAAAAGAATAGCCTCTCCATAGCTATGTTCCAACGCAAACACGTTCTGTTTCGCCTTCTGTCCTTCCTACTACAGTCTTTTCTCCTTCTCATGCTTCCGCCGTTCGGGAGTACTGCCGCTTACTTTCGAGACGTGACCGACGTGATGCAACTCGACTTTAGGCACATCAACGGGTTTTCCGCGGAACGCCGACTCGTTGAAACCATGGGTAGCGGTGGTGCTCTCTTTGACTTCGACAACGATGGCGACTTGGATCTCTATCTCGTTCAGGGCAATTCGCTCTCGCCATCAGCAGAGTCATCTCCCCCAAACCGCCTCTATAGAAACGAAAACGATGCTGGTGTTTTCGTTGACATCACAGCATCGGCAAACGTTGGCGATACCGGCTATGGTCTCGGTGCTGTCGCCGCGGATTATGATTCTGATGGGTATCGCGATCTGTACGTGACAAACTTGGGCAAAAACGTCCTCTATCGAAACAACGGAGATGGCACCTTTACCGATGTAACCGAAGACGCACAGGTAGGTTGTCCGCTGTTGAGTGCAAGTGCCGCATTCGCCGACATTGACCAGGATGGCGACTTGGATCTCTACGTGTGCAACTACGTCGAATACGCCTTGGAGACCGATATTCCGTGTTATTACAAAAATTCCCTGCGTATCTACTGCGGTCCGAATGAATATCATGGCATTGCTGATGTGCTTTACCGAAACAACGGAGACGGCACGTTCACAGATGTCACGAAAGCCGCAGGTGTCTATGAACCGACAACGCGCGGCCTCGGTGTTGTCTTCACGGATGTCAACAATGACAGTTGGGTGGATATCTACGTCGCAAACGATATGTCTCCCAATACACTTTTCATCAATCGAGGTGACGGCACTTTTCAAGAGGAGGGTGTGCTTCGCGGCGTTGCCTACAACGGCGACGGCATAGCAAACGGCTCAATGGGCATAGATGCTGGTGACTATGACAACGATGGCGATATCGATCTCTGGGTATCCAACTTTTCGTTAGAGGCAAACTGCCTCATGCAAAATGATGGTGATGGCTATTTCGAGGATGTGACGTTTGACGCAGAGCTTGCCGACCCTTCTTTCTACGCGCTCGGTTTCGGCACCCGTTTCATCGACTATGATAACGACGGTTGGTTAGATCTGCTCGTCGGGAATGGGCATATTTGGGACAATGTGAAGCAGATTGACGCGAAAATGAGTTATGCACAACCTGTGCAACTGTTTCGCAATCAGGGTAGTACCCTACGAAACCACACGAACTTTACCGAGATTACCGCTGAAGCGGGATTGGATAAAACACCTTACGTCGTCCGTGGGATGCTTTTTGGAGATATAGATACCGATGGCGACGTGGACGTTGTGCTTTGTCAATCGAACCGTCCGGCGATCATTCTCAGCAATGAAGTCGGTAGTGAGAACGCGTGGCTGACAGTGAAATTAGTGGGGACAGACGGGAATACGGATGCGATCGGCGCGCAGGTTCAGTTGGAAGCAAACGGAACAACGCTCTTAAGGGAGGTTATCTGCGGCGCAAGTTACCTGTCGGGCAACGATCTGCGTCTCACCTTCGGATTGGGAAATGCCTCACAGATCAATAATTTTCAGGTCCGATGGCACAACGGAGACGTTCAGCAACTCAGTAAAGTACCACTCCGTCAAATTGTCACATTCTCGCAGGATTGACACTTTTCGCTGTTGATACTACAATGGATGATGAGGTAGAATTATAGTAAAATCCGGAAATAAGTTCACACTTGTAGCATAGCCTGTTAGGCTGTGCCAGTCAGAACACATAACTTTATAGTTCGCACGACGATATGTGTGTATAAGTAATTACGGAATCTACTATAAGAGATCGCTATTTTTTTAAGATCCAAGGTGTGTAGCCCGTAGCAGAGTGATAGATGCTTGGGTGTTTCTTGAAGTATACGGAAAGGAACCTAAAACTCTTACCCCATCTGACTGAACCGTAAGGTAAAAGTAAAAATATGAAAATTGTTGAAGAAAGAGAAGCGTGGATTCACACACATTTCATCCTTGATAGTTTTTTTCTCACCGAGCAGGAACGGCGGCAGATCTCTATCAGCGTTGAACCGGAACTGATGCATCTCGGACTCCAGTACGGGTTGACGTATGACATCTCGCCATCAAAACATCGTGCCATCATTGTCCTTGAATGCATACCCTTCGACCCGATCAAGGCGGAAATTAAAAAATTGATTAACGACGTAATTGAAGATTTCCCTGTCCGACTCCCTGAACAGCGAAACGTTGTTACCAACATTACTGTCGCGGACCAAGAAGGCCAAGAAACAGAGGCTTGGAGTGCTTCATCACGATGATCTCTAGCATTGTACCGGTCAAGAATAAAGAAATCAGTATCTTCGTGGCGGAACCTGCGTAACTCGTGATGAAATGGAGAGCGGCTTTAAGTAAAGGAACGTGAAATCCGAGGCACACGTTGTTTGTTCGCAAGGAATCATGAAAAAAAATGTCCAAGCCCCGGTGCAGTAAGGACATGCGTTCCGACAGTACCATCGGTGATGTTGAAAATTGAGGGAAACTCGTCCCGCCAACTGTCATTGGCGTTCGGACAAAATTGGCGAGCATTGCCTTCAATAGCCGTTACACCGGGAATCCGTGCGGCAAGCCCAGCGGAGTGTAAAAACGATGCCCCTGGACACGTCAGATCTTGTACAGCGAGAAACATATCGTATCCTGCGGCGGCGGCACCCATGAGCAACGCCTGAGACTGCCCTTTACACGCCTTAAGTGCAACACCGGAATATCCTTGCTCACGCGCTAAAAGAAAGGTCTCAAAATCGGTAAGTGACTCGTCGATGACCACAGGTTTTATCTCGGCGGCTTTGTGCATCTTATTTTCTGGATGCGCCTTCAGATCCCGATCCGTGGGTTGCTCAATATAGGCGAGACGTTGGAAGGCATTACGATCGGCTTCTTGGATTTGGCTGAGAAATGCTAACAGGTATTCTACATCTTGACAGGTTTCGTTGAAATCAGCCGAGTAGTGCCAAAGGTCAACACCGCGTTTTGCTTGTGTTTCGGCGGTGACTTTGTCGATTGCGAGGACGCGTGCGACATCCCATGCCAGGTCGTCTCCGTTCAGTTTAATTTTCAGATGCGTCAGCCCATCGGCAACAATCCATTCAGAGAGCGTTTCTGGAAGACCGTCATTGAGACGTTCTGGGATATCCGCGTCGGTGAGCGGATCCAGGGCACCAACGAGATGATAAAGCGGCATATTCGCCTTCGGTTGACGCGCGGTATATTGGTCGAGATATTTGCCGGTAAACCGTTCGTTCAAAAAATGGGACAGATCCACTTCAATAAAGTCTGAGCCTAATCCATCGTAACTATTGATCCCGTTCGCTTTGCCGAAGGCATCGTGGATTGCGGCATCAATCGGACTTGTCGTGACCACGGTGCAGAGTTTCGGCATCGGCGACGCGAGTGACATATTATGAGACAAATCATCGGCGATTTTTAAAAATTCTGGCTCCAGTACTTCAGAAAGTTCAAGCGGGTGTGCACAGAGTGTGCAATGCCGTGTTATCGCTACCGCCAATTCGGCAAGTTTTTTCATTGCGGCAAGACTCTGGTCAAAAGGCGCGTAGCGTGGTGGAAACGCCCAAACATTACCGAGCGGCATAGAGCCTTTTCCTTCTGCCTCTTTGCCATCGCGCGTTTGGACCTGCACTCGTACGTTAAAGAGGACGCAGTGATCCGTCGGCACGCCGCCGAACTTGAGCGGCGTGCGGTATTGGTGCTCTTCAAAGTCGTAATGAACGTCAAGGATACGGATGTCTGTCGGTTTTGACATGGTTTCCTCTTTTTAATTGTTCCTTGTTTTTAATTCTACCTCGCGGAGTCGTCAGTTGAACTTCGAGATTGACGGATTTCCTTTTCATTGATCCGTTTGTGCGGTTGTTGCAGGCTATTGTCTTAGTAAAGATAACACAAAACCCGTAGCCCGTAATGGAATAGAGGAGTTTTGCGTGGGCGTTTCTTCGGATTTAAGGGATGCCCGTCCAAGATTCAAATTCCCGTCGTTTTTCCGCAAGGAATAATTAAGAATCATAGTAACCGATTTCCTATGGCCCGTCAAGCAATTTCTCTGCTCCTTACACTGAAACCAAATGGAGGTTTTTGTAAATGACACAGAACACAAAAGTCCAAAAACTCACTTCACTTCTCGATAAACATCAAGCATATCGGGATACCTGTCTCAATCTTATCGCTTCGGAGAACACGCCTTCACCATTGGTAGAGGGACTTTTTGACGAACGGTTAGCACGGCGGTATGGGAATTATTCTGGCGTTGACATCTATCAAAGGAATTACAAAGGCAATCGCTACATCGCCGAGATAGAAGGATACACACAGGAGTTAGCAAAAGAGTTGTTCGACGCGGGGCATGTAGATTTCCGTCCATTATCAGGGAACATCGCAGGGATTGCGACGACATTTGCATTAGCAAAGCCGGGTGATACAGCATTAGAGGTTCATAACGGACACCACTATGCCCAAAAATTGCTGTCCTCACCACTGAAGATAGAACTACAATCAATTCCGATTCCGTGGGATGGACACCGTTCAAATATCGACCTCGAAGCAACGCTTGAACTGATTGCAAAACACGAACCCAGAATCGTCAACATCGGTTCCGGTGTGTTTCTCTTTCCGCAACCCGTACGGGAGTTGAAAAATGCGATGCGTCAAGCGAATCCAGACTCTTACCTCATCTACGATGCCTCACATGTCATCGGGCTTATCGCTGGCGGACGGTTTCAATCGCCCTTTGATGAAGGGGCGGATGTCATCATTTCCAGCACACATAAGACACTTGCGGGACCGCAAGGCGGAATGGTTCTAACGAACGATGCATCCATTGCCGATCGAGTCGCGAAAGGTGTCTATCCCTTGCTGATGAGCAATCACCACCTCAATCGGCTTCCAGCATTGGCAGGGACGTTTATGGAGTGGATGGAATGCGGTGCGGCACAAGCAGATGCGATTGTTACGAATGCGAAAGCACTCGGACAGGCGTTAGCGGAACGCGGTGTTCCGATCCTCGGTGCCGAACTCGGCTTCACAGAATCGCATACCTTGATACTGATTGTGGATGCGTATGGGGAAGGTGGAACGCTCGCAAATCATCTGGAAGCGTGTCATATTATCGTGGGTGCTGCGGGATTGTCGCCTGAAGTCGGCACATCTGGATTGCGTATGGGCGTTCAAGAGGTTACAAGGTGGGGCATGACCCCGACGGATGCTCCAGACATCGCCGAGTGTATTGTCTCAGCTCTCTCTGGTGGGACACCTGAAGTACTCAAGCCGCAGGTCGCAAAGGTGGCGCGTCGGTTTAATAATATCCAGTTCACCGTCGAGTAAAAAGAGAAGCATATAGATAGGACTTACACCTGCTGCTCTTTTGTAGCATAACCTGTTAGGGTGTGCAACGAGAACGCTTATGTCTTTTGGGTTCTTCCTCTCACAAAGCGTCAGATGGTCAAAATTGCCTAAGTCCTGATAGGCAAAGTAGAACTTGCCCCTACTTCACCTTGCCAATATATTATAATCCAACTTGCTACCTATATGATTTCAGATACATGAACACCCTTTTTCACCAAGACTTCTTCATCTTTGCGAAAAATTGGGCGTGTCCGTGTGATTTTCGGCGCGAAGATGCACAACCTAACAGGTTATGCTACAACGTAGCAACTTAGGTCATTATACCGAGGTGTGCGTCCTTTGGTATAAATGTTTTATTTTTTTACTTTACACTTAATAACTTTATATGATATAATATTCAAATCATAATTAAGCAAAACACGTGCAGAAAAAGGATATACGCATGAATAACAAACAACTATTTATCACAGCGGTACAGGAGGGCGACATAGATACAGTCCAGCATCTATTGAGGACTGATGAAACACTCGTCGCACACATTGACGCGCCGTGGTTCAGTTTCGATGCCCCTGCGATTGTGTTTGCCGCTGCGTCCGGTAACCTCGAACTCATTAAGGTTCTGCTTGATGCTGGCGCGGATATTGATGTCAAGAGCAGTTGGTGGGCAGGTGGAACCTCGGCGTTGCACCATGCTGCTGGTTCCATGCTGAACTATGACAAGGAACTCGCTGAGTATCTGATTGAACGAGGCGCGACCATCGACGCTCACGCCGCCGCGGGGCTGGACATGTTTGAAAAACTTGATGAATTGATTCGCGATGCCCCGGAAGTCGTCACCACATTGGGGAGTGATGGCATGTCTCCACTCCATTTCGCTGCGACACCCCGAATTGCTGAGCTCTTGCTCACACACGGCGCGGATATAAATCTACGAGACCGAGATCATAACGGTACGCCAGCACAATGGACGATGGGAAGACGACCTGAGGTGTGTCGTTATCTCCTTGAACGGGGTGCAGAGGCGGATGTTGTCCTCTATTGTGTGATGGGTGACGTTGAGCGGGCAAAGGCGGAATTCCAAAAGAATCCAGAACTCCTTAAGCTCCGAATTAATGTGAAATCCCCTAAAGGCTATGTTGTACCAACGTTGAAATCACCGGATTTTAACGACCAACAAACGGATGAGGTCCCCGGTGGACATGTCTATGCCTATCAGGTCGGACCTACTATGCCACTGCTTGAGGTGGCACTTCAATCCCAACAACCAGCAATTGTCGATCTGCTCATTGACGCAGGTTATGAAATTAACTTTCGAGATTGGTATGTGCTTGTTGGGCAGGGACCTCAGCGGTTTGATGCATTGCTGAAAAATTTTCTTGCCAAAGGACTGGACATCAATGCCCGTCTGAAGCATCGACACGGAATGTGGACACCTCTACATTGGGTGGCTCAACGCGGACTAACCCAGGGTGTTCTATATCTGTTAGAGAATGGTGCGGAGCCGAATATAACCGATGACAAAGGACGGACCCCGATGCATATCATCGCGCAAAAAGGAGTCGGGAAAAATCAGGTGCGGTTGCTCATAGACCACGGCGGCGATGTTAACATCCGCGATGTGGACGGCAAAACGCCGCTCGACTACGCGCAAAAAGCCAAGAGAAAATCTGTTAAAAATTTCCTCGCGGAATATACAAGCCAGAGACCGAAAAGTGTTTAATTTCGCCAAAATATTTTGTAACACTTGTCCATTTTTTAGCGTGTATTTCATTGAAAATATCTCCTAAAAATCTGCTTTTTAGACAACAAAAATTGGGAATCGGAACTCAGTAAGTTGGCATTGTAGATTTTACTCTCATTTATTTCTGCATATTTTGATTTCCCCATTGACATTTTACAGTTATTATGGTATAATAATTAATATTTGTTAAGATATAATTGGCATTGGTGTCAGTTTTGATTATAGTGTGCAAAACGCAATTAGGAGGAGCATAAAATCATGGAGCATCAAACGCAACACTGGGTGAAAGTCGCCGAATTGAGTGAGGTACCTGAAGGAAAATCGAAAGCGGTTCAGATGGAAGAGGGACGTAGCATTGCCCTCTTCAATGTTGATGGCCGGATTTACGCAACGGATAACCAGTGTCCGCACATGGGCTATCCACTCACACGAGGAACAGTCCGCAATGGCATCTTAACATGTGATTGGCACCGTCGCAGTTTTGATTTGGAAGGCGGCGGGTGTTTCCATGTTGAGTGCGATGACTTGCGCACCTTTCCGGTTGATGTCCGCGGTAGCGAGATTTGGATAGAACCAGGAGATTTGACGTATCGGCGCGGCGAAGAACATAAACAATTGCTCAGAGAAGGACTTTTGAGCGAAGATCGCTGGACGATGTCCAAGGCGATTTCACTTCTGTTGAAAGGTGGTGTGCCAGAAGAAGAGGTAATGGGAACAATTCTGGAACACGTCAGTCGCCACATCGCCAGTTCCCACGGGGCAGAAGGCGGTAGTGATGTCTCTCGACTTATCAACGGACTCAGGGTTGGACGCAGATATACAGATGCCGATAGACTTATCGCAGTTACGACTTCGGCTTGCTCCGCCGCGGGACCCGCATCGGAACGTCTTGAAGTTGTCCCGTTGCCAGAACCGGTCACGTGGGAGAAAATAAGTCAATGGGTCCGCAATTTCTCTTATGAAGGGCAATCTGGACGGATCGAACGATGCTTATTTACGGCATATCATAAGGGTGACGCAGAAAAGTTGCGTCCATTGCTTTTTGAGTGTGCTGTTGAACCCCATTTTATTGATCTGTCTCATATTCCGCTCTATGTGAGTTATCTCTCGGAAGTTATCGATGAATTCGGGTGGGAACGTGCTTCGGAACTCGTATTCTATCTCGGTGCCCAACTCATTGGACATCGACCTGAAGAGCCGGAACGCTACCGTAGAGACGCAATTCAACTGATGCGTCAGATACTTCCTACCCTTGAAAGTGCTGACTTAGAACAAACCGATGAATTTGACGAAGATGCTTTCGTTGAAGCACTCACAAGCGTCAATCTTCAGCGATCGTTTGAGGCAGTGCAAACAGTCTTGACTGATGGTATAAAGTTAGAAAGGCTCATTACAACGCTTGTCCTCCTCGCTGCGGATAGGATGGCGCACACACCCGTGAATGTAGATGCCGGTTGGGAGAACTTAACAACGGAGCTCAACCTCGCCGCATCTTTACGGAGTGCGCAACAGGTTGGTGGAAACAAGGTTGCCGCAAAGGGGATTTTCCACGTTGCATGGCAAATCTTCGCCGATCGCTGGATAAACATTCCCTCACGCCCTCTCAGTCAATCGCTGAGTAAAGAAAAATTGGATGTCGCAAATGAGGCAGAGGGAATCAAGCATATTGTTGATGCTATCGAGACACTCAATGTCCAAGAGGTCGGAACACGAGTCCTTGGTTATCTAAACGCTGGTTACTGTCCGGAGCGATTGATTGAACAGATCGGACACACAGCACTTTGGGATGATACGGGGAATCAAGTCCTCCCGACACTGCGTACTGTGTTCGAAGAATGGAAGCGCGCAGAAGGGCATCCCGCACAGCCCCAATTGTTGGTCGGATTGGCTCGTTACGTCACAGACATACGATCAAACACGGACAACAAATCTGCTGCTACCACTGCAATGCGGTTTGCAGAAGGTAGAACAACAATCGAGGTCTTTGAAGAGTAATCTCTTATGAATTCAAGGAAGTGTCGTGGATGAGGGAAGATCGGCATTCAATAGATGCCGCATTCATACACTTCTTTGCTAATCGAGTGTTAAGGGTATTTGAGCATGCAATATGATGACAATTCACCATTCTATAAATTGCTTGCTACGAAGTATAAAAAAGAAGATGAAACTCTTGGTATTGCTATTGTCGAGACGCATCCAGAAGTCGCGAAACTGGAGAGGCAAGGTCCTGATGAACAAGAACAGCCATTTGTCAAGAGGTGCGATTGACTATTTGCGCGGAATTGGTGCCGCTGAAGTATAGAATCCGCCTGTGCACTTGACAGTAGAGCTTCGTCCGATAAGGACAATTGCAGTGATAATCGGGGGCGTGATCGCAGAATCGCGTTCCAGAGGAGAAGTTGACAATGTTAAAAGAGAATTCCAATTTCGTCAAAGTTGCTCCGCTCAGTGATGTAGCGGAAGGGAAACCGAGGGCAGTCAGAGTTGAAGGACATAGCATTGCTCTCTTTCAGCACGAAGGTGCTGTCTACGCGACGGATAACCAATGTCCACACATGGGCTACCCGCTCGTGAGAGGACGCGTCAGGAAGGGCGTTTTATCCTGCGATTGGCACGGCTGGAGTTACGACATGGAAGGCGGCGGATGCTTCACGGGCGGTTGTGATGACCTCGCCACGTTTCCCGTCGAAGTTCGGAACGGTGATATTTATATAGATGTCGCCAGCGGCGGAAAGAAACGCGATGATGCCCATTTCCTTCTGTTGAAAGAGGGGTTGCTCTCTACAGACAACTGGACGCTTTCTAAAGCGATTGCCATTATGTTAGCCAAAGGCGTTTCGGAAGAGGAAACGTTGAAGTTAATGGTGAAGCACATGGGACGACATATCTCTACAGATAGGAACGCGTTCGAGGGTGGTAGAAAATTGGCGAGGATGATGAACGGCGTAACGGTCGCGCACATGTACCAACCCGAAGATAGACTCATCCCGTTGATGATGGCTGCGGATGGTGCATCAGGTAGACTCGGTGACCGACCTGATCGCCAACCACTCCCACCTCCAGTTGACTGGCAGAAACTGGAAGACTGGATTCGAGTGTTCACTGCCGATAAAGAGTGGGAGGGTATCGAAAAATGCCTGATTACTGCACGGCGATTAGGAGGGCATGATGAAAAAATCATTCCACTTTTCTTTCAGTGTGCCGTTGAGCCCTTCTTCCTCAATCATTACAGAAACCTGATTGATCTCACACACTTGGCTGAATTATTAGAACAATTTGGTTGGGAGTTGGCCGGGGAGTTGGTCTGCAACCTTGGTGCAAAGATACTTGGGCAGGGACGAGGTAGACCCGGAGAACTTCACCGTGAAGCTATTGAGAAATTAGAGGAGATTGATCATATCTTTGATGAACTTCCACAGGATGCATCAACCGAGAATTCTGTTGCTTACGACGAGGATAAGTTCTCAGCGGCTCTCGTGAGTGGTGATCTCGACGAGGTTTTTGATGCTGTAACGGAAATGCTTACGGCGGGGGTTCCAATTAACACACTGGCGACGACTATGGTCATGATGGCAGGAGATAGGATGGCCCGCACACCTGTGAACATGAGTCCCGGTTGGTGGGATCTTCAAGATGAGATGGAAATCGCGTCGACGGTGAGAAAGGTACTTCGGTACGGTGGAACCAAGGTTGCTGCCAAGGCACTCTACCACGCTGCATGGCGATTCTTCAACAACCGATGGCTTAACATTCGCCACCAATCGCTTACAGCGTCAAGGACATCTACTACACCGGTAGATATTGATGAAAATACGTCACTCTCCGAAATTTTAGATGGGATTGAATCCGTCCGTATCCAGGAAATTGGACGGCGGACCCGCGAGTATCTCAACTCAGGATGTTCCGCAGAGCGTTTAATGTCCGAAATAGGATTATGTATCCTCAAAGACGACAACGGAGACGATCTCCTCAGTTCGATTCGCATGGTGTCCGAGGAATGGAAAACATGTGAAGCACATCCTGCCAGAAATCAGTTGATAGTCGGTTTGGCACGGTGGGCGACGGATATTCGTAGAAATGCTGGAAACGATTCTGCAGTCCAAACTGCACATCGTTTCGCGCGGGGTGAAACCGCGACGGAGCTCTATGAATAGTACCAATTGATTGGTATAATGGGGTGAGGTTTCTGTGCCTCATCCTACTTATTTTTATCTTATGAAAAATTTGCTTATCATTTTTCTCTTCAACTTCTTATGCTTGTCTGTTCAAGGAGCGACGTTGGATTTCGCTTTTCAACTCGGCCGGCAGCAGGAGCCGCGACTTGACAAACTGCTTCCTGATGTCGCGCGACAAATAGCTTTCAGTAATGATAGCACAAAGTTAATAGCAAAGGGAATGGACGGCACCGTGGTGGAGTGGGATCTCCAGAGCCGACAAAAACGAGAGATAAACCGTATCCACGCCAAACGGTGGTTCGCCTATTCTATGGATGCGAATCAACTGTTAGTCCGAAAGGCAAATGACAACATTACAATCCTATCGTTAGGAAGCAGTGATGAAACACTACTGACGAATGGGCAGTATGAGAGCGGGAGCCTGTCTGCAGAGGGCACCCTTGCTGTTTTGTCAAAGGGCAATAGCGAAGTTGAGGTCTGGCAACTCGTGAAGCAAGGGCCAAAGGTTGTGAAAACGCTTCGGACACGTTTTCCCGTCAGAAACGGTCTCACGCTTTCTGATAATGGGCGGTTCATCGCCACAGCGGAAGGAACTTACCAAGATGGCGAGGGACATCGGACGGCTATTGAAATTTGGAATATGACTGATGAACATCCGATAAGAGTTTTCAACACAGGCGAGATTTTAGGGGTCTGGAACGTGCTGTTTTCACCGGATGCGAAGATGTTAGCGGTTGATACACAAAAGAACGCGCACTCCGGAATTCGGATTTGGGAAATTGAAACAGGCAGACAACTCCTTATAAAATCCGAATTTGAAGCATATTGGACCCGTGCCCTTGCCTTCTCACCGACTTCAGACTATCTCGCGTCGGGTGGTGAAGGCGGTAATCTTCGGGTGTGGGACATTTCCGAAGGCGAATCAGTAATTTGGGAAACCTATCCGACCGGTATCCAAGCGTTAGCCTTCTCGCCAAATAATGCGTATTTGGCAGTTGCACTCTGGGATACTACCATCCAAATTCTACACTGGAGGCAGGGTAATGAATAAGAAAGTGCTTAATGAAAATTTAATTGAAGCAGCGAAAAATGGCGATCTGGAACAAGTCCGTGCGCTTGTGGAGCAAGGTGCCGACCCGAACTTCGGCGAGATTCCATCGTTTCTATGGGCTTATTTCAAACCTCCCGAACCCCACAAAGCGATTATCAAATACCTGCTTAATCATGGTGGAGATGTGAACCACGATTCCTTTACCGAAGGCATGTTGTTAGGTCTCGCCGCTAGCAGCGATGATCTTGAATTCACCGAGTACTTGATAGATATCGGCGCGGATGTCAATCACGCGATGCCTCTCGGAGGCGAAACACCTTTACACAATGCAGCTGAGGCGAATCAAGTTAATTCTGTTAAACTCCTCGTAGAACAGGGTGCCGATATAAATCGTCGTGCCAAGACGGGCCCCTCCGATATGGGATTTGGTGACTATTCTGGGGAAACACCACTTCACGTCGCCGCCGCTGGATCTAACCCGGAAATGATTTCGACATTGATCGCCTGTGGCGCAGACAAAACGATTACAAACTTTTCAGGGATGACCCCTTATGATTTGGCTGTTAAAAATGAAAGGCCTGAAAATATCTGTCGACTGCTTCAGATGGAAGAGGAACCGCTTGAAGCAGGATCTTACATCGATGCAAAAGGACGTACACGTTGGCATCAAAACGATGAGATCGCGCGAAAGTTCTTAGAACTTCACACTTTTCTGATGATTGCCGACTATCCAGAAGACCACGCCTCGCGATATCCATGGTTGGCGAATTATATCTCTCGGTTCCCGGAGCCAGTATCGGATCTCATCGCCCAAGGAAGGTTAATAGAGGAAATTCCCGGAGCTGGCGAAGTAGTGGAGAATATTGTTAAGGAATTTCTGGAAACAGGAACGAGTGCGAAATTGGAGGAGTTTGCCGGCGATACACCACGAACCGTTGTGGAACTTGTGCCTATCCCCGGATTGGGTGCCAAAACGATAAAACGACTTTATGAAGAGGTAGGTGTAGATAGCCTTATTTCGCTCCGAACAGCAATCGATGAAGGCAGATTAAAGGGTTTCAAAGGCATCGGCAAAAAGACATTGGAAAAAATAGAGGCATACCTTGATGAAGTGTTATGAGTTTATTGGAGTCTGTAGGAGGGATCTCCAAACCCGACTTTTGAAGTCCCTCTAATACCGCGGACGATATCTTCCTTCCTACCTCAATATTCGTCCACGCCTTTCCAAAACTGTATCCGCACCGTATAGAGAAATGGGATTGTGGGTTTATCCTCACCAGCGATATCTAACAAGAAATAAACCAATAGGAGGAACTTGGACGAGACATCGAGGTTTGGTGGAAAAACGTAAACTCAAGTGCGTAGCTCGTAGTGGAATGGAGAACGGAACGTCAAAGTTCAAATCCACGTTGTTTAACCGCAAGGAAAATTAGAAAAATGGCGAGATCACTCACTGATGGCGAAATGGTTGATGGCAACAAGCATGGGTATTGGGTTACCTATTATGCCAACGGATTTAAGCGAAGCGAAGGACAGTATGTCCACGGTAAAAAGGAAGGGCCTTGGATCACTTACCACAAGAATGGCAACAAGGCAGGCGAAGCCACCTTCCGCAATGGAAAATATGAGGGTCTTTGTGTCACCTATCATGAGAATGGAAACCTCAGAGCCAGCGGGGTCTTTCCTGAACATGTCGGCAAATCCTACGATGGGAAAAAAGAGGGGCCCTTTTACAGTTACGAAAACGATGGCAAAACGGTGTGGCTAATCGTAACATACAAAAAGGGCGGGAGTCGCGCGAAACCCGATGAGTATCCGTTGGGTGTCTGCGGTGTATGTGGTGAAGGTAGACGTTTGGCGTGGGGTGGTATTTGCCCAAAGTGCGGCAACGAACTGGATACAGAGTTTGAAAAAGGGGATTAACTATGGCAAAATCGCTTACGGACGGCGAAATGGTTGATGGCAAGAAGCACGGCTATTGGGTTACCTATTACGCGAATGGATTCAGGCGGAGCGAAGGTCGTTACATCGCTGGGAAAAAAGAAGGTCTTTGGATCCAGTACCACAAAAACGGAAACAAGGCAAGCGAAGCTTCTTTTCGTGGTGGCAAGAATGAAGGCGAGTACATGTGCTATTACGAGAATGGGAACCGCAAATGGGGTGGTCCCTATAGAGAACATGATGGTAGATCCGCGGATGGGAGAAAAGAAGGTGTCTGGCTCTGCTATGAAGAGGACGGTGAAACGGTGTGGCGTATCATCACCTACAAGAAAGGCGGTGCTCGTGCGAAACCCGATGAGTATCCGCTGGGTGTCTGTGATGTTTGCGGCGAAGGCAGACGCTCAACGTGGGACGACACCTGTCCACAATGCGGAGCGGAGATTTCTGACTAATTCTCAAAAATTCTGAAGTTTTTTAGCCAAATTGGGTTTCAATAGGCAAATAAACATCCTATAAAGAAATCGAGCAAAAGACAATTGAAAAATCCTCAAAAAATATCGGAGAAATCACATGAATCTTGGAAGCATCACCCTTTTCGGCAAGGATATGAAAAGAGAGTGATGGCAATTGACTCAAACTTTCGGAACGTTTGGACGTTTCTCATCATTTTTTTCGTTGCCCAACTCTCAAACGCAGCAAAGGCTGAAGTCCAAGAAGAATCACCTCACAGAATTGCGACTGCTGTTCGAATTAAAGACGCACCACCCCAATTAGACGGTGTTTTAGATGATGACATCTGGAAGACCGCGCCGCTCCACGAGGGTTTCCGTCAACGCGACCCCGATGAAGGCAAACCTGCTTCCCAACGCACGACTTTCCAAATCGCGTATGATGACGAGGCAGTCTATTTTGCTGTCATGTGTTATGACAACGAACCGAATAAAATTGTTTCCCGCCTTGTCAGACGGGACGACTATGTTGAATCCGATAAAGTTCAGATTCTCCTTGATCCGCACTACAACCGACAGCGAGCCTTCTCGTTCACTATCTATCCCTCCGGCTCTGTGGTAGATGGCATTGCTGGAGGTGGCAGTTGGGACGGCTGGAACAGTGCATGGGACGGCGTGTGGGAAGCAAAGACCCACCTCCATAAAAATGGGTGGGCAGTAGAGTGTCGAATCCCGTTTTATATGTTCCGCTTTTCACCGAAAGACAAATACACATGGGGACTACAGGTAGAGCGGGAAATCAGTCGTAGGAAAGAGCGGGCCCACTGGCGTTTGATTAAGAAGGGTGAACCGGGCTGGCTATCGCACTTCGGGGATCTGATAGGAATTGAGAACATCCATCCCTCTCGTCATTTGGAATTGATACCCTACGCGATGGGCAGAACGACCTTGAACAGCGAGACGGATTTATGGGGAAATGTTGGCGGCGATGTCCAATATGGAATTTCCACAGGGACAACCCTCAACGCCACAATCAACCCTGACTTTGGACAGGTGGAGGCAGATCCTGCCACTTTAAATCTCTCTGCTTATGAGGAGTTTTTCGAGGAACGGAGACCCTTTTTCGTCAAAGGCTCGTCCATTTTTAACTTTGGAGATTGGGGAAATCAATTTTTTTACTCGCGGCGGATCGGACGGAAGCCGAGACATTTTGAGATTCCAGAGGAAGCGACTGCACTGAGTCATCCGGAGGCGACAACTATCTTGGGTGCCGCCAAAATCGTTGGAAGAACGAATAGCAATACCTCTTTCGGTATTATGGAGGCTGTTACGGCACCGGAATATGTGCAGATTAAGGAAAAAGGTAAGAACCGTGACCATCTGGTTGAGCCGTTGACGAACTACTTTGTGGGTCGAGTGACACAAGACATTTTGGAAGGTAATTCTCGTGTTGGGCTGATAACAACATCGGTAAATCGACAAGCTTCCAATGCTGCTTATGTCGGTGGACTCGACTGGGACTTGAGGTTTGCAAAGGAACGGTACAAGATAAGCGGAATGCTCGCGGCAAGCCAAGCCGGAAAACTTGAGTCGCGTAAATCAGGCTATCTTGCACATATTGAATTTGATAAGCAAGGAGGATGGTGGCGACTTGATACCGATTTTAATGTTCGCTCCCCAGATTTAAACATAAATGACATAGGATATACGCAGCGCGGCGATATGATGAGGTGGTTCTATGACCTTATGTTCAAGAAAGAGCAACCCTTCAGCATTTTCCGAGAAGTGACTTTAGGTTTTTACGGTTGGCGAGAATGGAATTATGATGGTATTAGCATTGGTCGTTACTCCGAGATATGGACAGATGGGAAATTGAAGAACTATTGGGAGTATGACCTATGGGTTGGTCGGAATTTGGAGTCGTTTCGAGATGAGGATGTCCGACGTGGTGGGACACTGATTAAGAATCCTGCAGGTTGGTGGATCTTTAGCCGAATTTCTACAGATAGCCGTAAGATGGTACAGCTTGAACTGAATCCGATCTTCGCCTGGGATGATGATACCAAGAGCTCTGAAAAAGAGATCAATCTTCGCCTGAACATTCGTCCGATGTCGAACATTGAGTTAAGCATTGGACCGATGTACCGTTACCGAATTTACGATGCTCAGTGGATCGGGTTGGTTGAAGAAAACGTCAATGGACACATGAAAAAACACTACGTCTATGGGGAATTGACAGCTCAAACGCTTGACTTTACAACGCGTGCGAATATCAGTTTTACCCCGACGTTGAGTCTTCAATTCTATGTGCAACCTTTCATTACCATTGGGGACTATACCAATTTCAAGGAATTGATTGAGGCGAAATCTTATCAGTTCAAACCGTATCCACTGAAACGAAACCCCGATTTCCACATGCGTTCCCTGAGAGGCAACACTGTCCTTCGCTGGGAATTCCGCCCTGGAAGTACACTGTTTTTAGTCTGGTCGCAGTCACGTGAGATTGCATTGGAAGACATCGGAAAGACTGACCTTGAGTTTCGCCCCGTGCATCGCTTAAGAGACAGTTTCACGGATCCTGGGCAGGATATTTTCTTGATAAAATGCCGATATTGGTTTGGCATATAATTCTCCACAAGTGCCTATATTAACCCAAATTGTCATCTATATAATTGCATATCCGCGAACACCCTTTTCACCGAGATGCCTTCATTTTTGCGAAAAAGTGGGTGTATTCCGTGTCATTTTCGGTGCGAAGAGGCACAGGAAACCAACGGTCTCCTATGCTACAAGGTAGCAACCTAGGTTATATTCGCGTCTATTTCATAAATAATATTTTGTTGACAACGGTTTGAAATTTGGTCGGCTATACATAGTAACGCTGTGAACGTTTCACCTGACTTCTGAACAAGGTTGTTCAAAGATTGGACGATGGAAATTACTTCATCAGATGGAATGATGGAAAATCTTCTTTAGATATGGTTTCACACGCAAATTGCTTTTGGCATAGAACTTGCTTTGATATTCATAAGGTTTCTGGGCAAATATGGGAAAATCCTCCTTGTCTCATGATTTTTTCTTGACAAATAGCACACAAATTGCTAATATAGCTAAAAGTTTGGGATAAACATTTAGAGAAAGCTTCTTTTTTACAAGGACGCGCGAATTGTATCCGATTTTTGGATTAAAATTTCTGATCTCTCTTATATCAGGCCAACGTTCGTAAATAGAAACGAGAAAAAAGAGATGTGAAAGAATGTTAGTATCCTAACACTTAAACGCATAGGAGGTGCGTACTATGAAATCGAGTCGTATACCTCACATCTGGGTGGTATCGCTTCTCTTACACGTCTGCGTGGCGGTCGTCGTAGGGTACATGGCGATTTCATCTAAACAACTGAAGGCGCAAGATACCATCGATCTGAGTTTCTTCATTGTTACACCCCCACAAGCCGCGAAAAGGGATGTTATTCAAAAGCCAGCAGTTGTAACAACCCCTGTTCCAGACTTGAGAGTCGTTCCTCAAACTGAGACGACGCAGCGTCGGACATCAGTCTCACGCGCAGTGAGATCTTCCGCATCTGCGGCACCCGCAGCGTCATTGATGGCGGACGCACCAGCCGCGCCGAGAGGGCAGCAGGTCAAAGTTCCGAGCACGTCTCCTGTGATTCAACATACTCCCCAACCGTTGTCAACAGCCGCAAAATTACCGACAGCATCAGATGGGTTACCTACCGCAGGCTTGCCCAGTAGCGGTGCAGTGACGGATGGCATAGGCGTAGGTATTGGGGACGGCTTAGGTAGCGGTACCGGACGTGGAACTTTCGGTTCAGGATCCGGTCTTGGACAAGGACGAACACAAGGCAGTGGCAGTCTCAACTCACTCGTAGTGGGTGCAGGTGCTGCAAATATTAGCGCATCACTGTCGGATGTAGAACAGAACATGGTTCTCGGTAATGGGGTCCCAGAACTTCCGAAAGGGAGCCCTGGTGCCATCATTCAAGGTCGAGGAACAGAGATTATTGGAAGACTCAACCTCGTCCGTCTCGACGACCCATTGCATCCGAACCTCGATATATGAGGCAGCGGCATCGGACATCTCCGATTCGGGGCAGGTCTGCCCTATTTAGTCCAGTCGCTGAATGCAGAAACAGGTATCAAAACCCAAATGGTTGATGCAGTCCAAATTAACGATGCAGCGTTTTTTGAGTCACCAATTATCTTCATGGAGCCGGTTCCCAAATCTTCAGTGCAGCTCCAGAACGGACTGATAGGTGGCAATATCTGGAATGCGAAAGGGGATCGCCCTTCCTTCGGTTATACCGACCGGGAGGCACAGCGGATTCGCGAATATGTTATCAACCGCGGTGGGTTTATCTATATGCCAACGCACGGAAACACGGAAGCGGCAATGCAGCCTGCGCTGCGGGTCTTACGCCAGATTCTTCCTGAATATCATCTTGCGACTATCCCTCAAGACCACGAGATTTACAACAGTTACTATGGCTTGAGCGGACCCCTCCGTTTTCCCGTTAGGAAAATTGGTCCTACCATTCTCCATCACGGTCCCTATCGTCAGCTGCAAGGCGTTTTCATTGATGATCGGTTAGCTGTTCTTGTTGATACAGAAGCAATGATCCACGTGATGGATGGTGCTGTCCAGAAACCTTTCTTCGGTCACTATCAAGATCGGAATAGAATCTTAGATGAATTCGCTCCAGCTGCCGCACGGCAACTCATTAACATCGTCGTCTATGCGGTGACACATGGAAGCATCTCGGATTACAGTAACTATATTCCTGCAAATGCTCTCGCCGATGGCGAGATAGATAGTGCCCCGAAAAATGCACCGAATACTGCGAGTCAGTTGTAGGGGAGCGTAAAGCGTTAATGCTTCTCCACGATGGTTAAAACTTGTGTAATCACCTATTATTCCTCAATAAAGTATTACAGCTGCCAGTGTTTTCACACTGGCAGTTTTTTATATAGTAGATTCCGTAATTACTTATACACTCATAGCGTCGTGTGAACTCTGAAATTATCTGATGCACAGGAGACCAACGGTTTCCTATGCTACAAGTGTGCATTTATTTTTCGATATCACTATAAAAACTGAAGATGAGAAACAATAACTCGCTTTTTATCCTTTCACTTTTCATGGCATTTGCTCAGCGAGAAAACTTGGCAAATCCCGCAAAAATAGACAAGATGATGGCAAGATAACGTTTCCATTTGACAAATTAGAGCTGAGTATGTATAATATAAACAATAAATCGTTCTTTTAGGGTATCCCTTATATGCCCGCACGAAGAAAACTTAATAAAAGTATAGTAGGAGGCTTAAGATAAAAATGGCTGATTACGCAAATCCCGATGTTTTGGTAAGTACGGAATGGGTCGCTGCACACGGTGGTGACGCTGGCATTCGACTCCTTGAGGTTGATGTTGATACTTCGGCATACGCTGAGGGACATATCGATGGCGCAGTGGGCCTCGATTGGCAAACCCAATTGTGCGATCAAGTTCGACGTGATATCCTCACAAAAGAACAGTTCGAGGCACTCTGCAATGACAGCGGGATCTCTAACGATACCACTGTTATTTTTTATGGAGATAACAATAACTGGTTCGCAACGTATGCTTTGTGGCAATTCCGCTATTATGGACACGATGAAAGCCTGTTGAAAGTCATGAACGGCGGTCGTCAGAAGTGGCTCGATGAAGGCAGAGAGGTTGTCACTGATGTTCCAGATCATTCCAGCACAGGATATCAGGCGAAATTCCCTGATGACAACGTTCGCGCCACAGCGCGTACGGTGAGCGATACATTAGGGCAAAGCATTGTTAACCTTGTCGATGTCCGTTCGCCTGCCGAATTCACCGGTGAAGTTATCGCGCCTCCCGGTATGAGCGAGACAGCACAACGAGGTGGACACATCCCCGGCGCAGCGAATATCCCCTGGGCGACAGCAGTGGCTGAAGACGGCACCTTTAAGTCTCACGATGAACTGCAAGCCATCTACGGCGGTGCAGGCGTTGATGAGAGCAAGGAAACAATCGCTTATTGCCGTATTGGTGAACGCTCATCGCATACCTGGTTTGTGCTGAAGTATCTGCTCGGTTATGAGAAGGTACGCAATTACGATGGCAGTTGGACAGAGTGGGGCAATCTGGTCGGAGCCCCTATTGCACGCGATTAACGGAATAACTGTCGATCACTAGTAACCGTCCTGGCGAGGTTTGTAATCTCGCCAGGACGGCTGAAAACTGAGGCCGATAAAAGAAATGCCTAAATTTGTTTCTACCCATGCTATCGCCTGCATGACGCGCCAAGACATCTCACGGTTACTAAAACGTTTCAAAGAAGAAGGAAATGCCGATGTGATCAATATCCGAGTCTTGTGCGATACGCTGTCAGGACGCATGGTCTGTGAATGGGAAGCGCGCGATACTATCACCTTAATCGAGTGGTTGAAAAAGTGCAATATCCAGATACGCGGGACAGGTGAATGGCTCATGGCGGTCCAGTATGAGTCAATTGATGATGAACTGGTAGTCCCTCCGCGGCACAGTGCTTAGGGCCTTAGGCACACAGCCTAACACCACAAAACCGATGTATTACTTAACTCGGCAGACAGCGTTTGAAGCATCACATTACAATCGTATCCCTAAATTGAGCGATGCAGAGAACTTTGAGTTGTTTGGTGCCGCCGCAAACCCAAATAGCCACGGGCATAATTATGTACTTGAGGTAATGGTGAAAGGCAGTGTGGATGTAGATAAAGGTATGGTCATCAATTTGGTGACCTTAGACGCGTTGTTGAAAAGCGAAGTGCTTGCCAATTACGATCACAAACATCTAAACTGCCAACATCCCGTATTCGCGAAGAACCCTCATCTACAACCGACGTGTGAGAATATCACCATGGAGATTTGGCGACGGCTTGTCCCTTCTTTGCCGGACAGAATGTTGCACAGGGTGCGCCTCTATGAAAATGCGGCAAATTTTGCAGACTATTATGGGGAAGGACCTATGGTTTATCATACGAAAGTCTACGAATTTAGCGCAGCTCACCGCTTGCACAGTTATTCTCTCAGTGATGAGGAGAACCAAGATATTTTCGGAAAGTGCAATAATCCGGCTGGGCATGGACATAACTACGTCCTCGAAGTTACTGTGAAGGGCACTGTGGATGCGAGAACTGGGTTAGTTGCAGATTTGAATCTTCTTGATGAAGTCGTTCAAAAACAGGTTTATGCGCGTTTTGATTACAAACATTTGAATCTCGACACACCTGAATTTGAGACGCTCAATCCGACTTCGGAGAACTTCGTCAAAGTGCTTTGGGAGGTGTTAGAGCCGAATGTGCATCCAGTGGTTCTACACCGCCTTCGCTTGCGAGAAACACCCAAAAATCACTTCGATTACTACGGCGAGTAACCATCTTTCTAACCTGTAAGCATATAAATACACAGCCCATTGGAGGCATATTTTTAATATAATGGAGATTAATCAGGCTAACGTTACCCCTGAGTTGGAAGGTCTCTTTACCAAAATCCTTGAAAATTTGGGCGAAGATCCGAGTCGACAAGGTTTGGTGAAAACACCACATCGTGCAGCGAAAGCAATGGAATTTTTGACAAGCGGCTATCGTCAAAGCGTTGATGAAATTTTGAATGGAGCCATCTTTGACGAAGATTATGACGAAATGGTGATTGTAAAAGAGATTGAATTTTACAGTCTTTGTGAACACCATATCCTACCCTTTTGGGGGAAATGTCACGTTGGGTATCTCCCACGGAAACGAATTATTGGTTTGAGTAAAATTCCGCGCATTGTAGATATGTTTTCCCGTCGGTTGCAAGTTCAGGAGCGTCTGACGCGTGAGATTGCCGAGTCACTCGAAACCGCCCTTGACCCGCAAGGTGTCGCTGTCGTGATGGAGGGGCGGCACCTGTGCATGATGGCACGTGGTGTCGAAAAGCAAGCACCGGTAATGACAACGAATGTGATGCGCGGGACATTCCGTGAAGATAGTTCAACGCGAGCAGAGTTTCTGAGGTGCATTCAAGTATCCTAACCCAAGTTGCCAGTTAGGTAGCATAACCTGTTAGGTTGTGCCTCTTCACACCAAACCCGTAGCCCCTAACGTAGTGGAGGGTTTTTTGCGAGTCAACAAATAAGTTCACACGTGTAGCATCGCCTGTTAGGCTGTGCCAGTCAGAACAGATAACTTCAGAGTTCACACGACGCTATAAATGTCCAAGTCATTACGGAATCTACTATAAGAAAGGCACACTCAAGTCCAAACCTACGTCATTTAACCGCAAGGAAAGTTAAAAAATGTCAGAAATGGGAAGGCTCGACGGTAAGGTCGTGGTGGTTACCGGAGCGTCAAAGGGGATTGGTAAGGCAATCGCTTTCGCTTTCGCAGCGGCAGGCGCGAAGGTTGTGCTCGCTGCCCGAACACGTGGGACACTTGAACAGGTCACAGCGGAACTTAGAGAAAGTGGTGCTGAAGCACTCGCAGTTCCAACAGACGTTACCAACGTCCATGCTGTGAAGCAACTCATCCAGCGAACATTAGATGTCTACCAACACGTGGATATTCTCATCAACAATGCAGGGATCGGTCATTTCGGACCGGTTGTTGATTTCGATCCTGACGACTGGGATGCAGTGCTCAATTCCAATTTAAAGGCTGTTTATCTCTGTGCAAAGTATGCGCTTCCGCCCATGTTGGAGCAAGGCAGCGGACAGATTATTAATGTGCTTTCAATCGCCGCGAAAGTCGCCTTTCAAGCTTCAAGTGCATATTGTGCCGCGAAAGCAGGAGCATTAGCACTGACAAAAGTTTTAGCCAGTGAAGTCCGCCAACAGAATATACGGATTACCGCTGTGTTACCTGGGTCGGTGCACACTCCATTTTGGGACGATGTACCGGAACACCCAGACTTTGAACAGATGTTGACACCAGAGCATGTTGCTGGTACGATTGTCTCCGTTTGTCAACAACCATCCGGTATGGTGACTGAGGAAATTGTTGTAATGCCCCCGCTCGGAATTCTCTGATTTCTAACTATGGGAATCTGGTCCCTGCTCCTCTATGTTTCTTTCCTTCCCCACTAACAGACGGGGCCCGATTTTCGGTCAATGTCGATCCATTCCTTCTTGAACCCGATAAGGAGTTTTACTTGGGTGTTTCCTCAATTACTGTAGAGGAATTTTGCTTTACATTTGGAACTATGCCCAGGTTTTAGGAGTTCAGAAAACGTCCGAGTCGTCGCCGAATGCGAATCTTTCGGATAGCGCGTGCATCAGCATCTGTAACTGTGATGATAGAATCACCCAGGTCAAGTTCAGTACCAATTTCTGGGATGGTACCAGTCCGATCCAAAATATAGCCAGCAACCGTCTCATAATCACCTCCAGGAATTGCGAGTCCGTAGCGTTCTTCGAGCAGAGCCACTTCAGTTCTTGCATCACATTCAAGGATCTGTGGCGTGATCAAACGAATGAATTCGGGGGCATCACGTTCATCAGCGAATTCGCCAACAATTTCTTCAACAAGGTCTTCGAGGGTGACAAGTCCAACGGTGCCGCCATATTCATCAACAGCAAATACCATTGTATGCCGCGTATGCTGGATCTCTTTGAGGAGTGCATTAATGTTTTTAGATTCAGGGACGTGCAGTGCTGTTCGGATAAAAGGTTCAATCGTGTTAGGTGGGATATCTGATTTTTCGTCGGCATTATAAATAACATCCAGGAGATTAACAATTCCAACGATATTATAGATTTGTTCTTCATAGACCGGGATCCTTGAGAAACCGGAGTCAGCTGCGATTTGCAAAAAATCTTCGCATTTTGTATTCTTCTCAATCGCAACCATATCGACAAGCGGGACCATGACCTGTGCAACCGTCCGGTTTTGTAGGTTGAGCAGGCTATGAATCATACGCCGTTGATCAGTGTGCAGATTGCCGGAACGTTCCCCCATTGTTGCGAGAAGTCGTAGTTCTTCACGCTGCGCATCAGGGCTCGGTGTGCTTGCACCCCTATCTGTGATTCTGACGATAAACTGCGTCAGAATTTGCACGAGGTAGATAAGCGGAGCCAAAACCATTTCGGAAAGGCGTAAGAGGTAAGCATAGCGGAGTGCCATGACATTTGCCTTGACACGAAAAATAGTTTTCGGTAAAATTTCTCCAAAGATGAGGAGCAAAGTCGTTATACCAACCGTTGCAATGAGTCCCTGTAGGCTTACTGCAAGGTTTGGGAGCCCTCGGGCAACTAGCCCTTCACCGAATTGTGCAATAAGCACATTTGCAAGATTCGTCCCGACCAGTGTAAGTGCCAGCATTCTCTGGGGCGATTCTACTAAACGGTGAACGATGTTCGCTCTGGCGTTCTCAGATTCAACAAGCTGATTAATTCGGAATTTGTTCACGGAGACCAATGCTGTTTCCGAACCTGAGTAAAAAGCTGACAGGACAAGGCAGACAAGAACCGCTAGCACAAGTGAACTTAACGCGGCTATCTGTCCTGTGCTACTCGCACCTATTAAAAAGATTGATAATAGAAGAACTTTCAATTGCTGTGCGTTTGGTGTTCGTTGTTTTTACACTTCAGTTTTGCTGTCGATGACCGGCATTTTGATGTATAAACCTGTGATCGCATTGCCTTCTGTGGCGGTAATTTCAAATTCAATACCGTTCTTATCAATGTAGGATTCGCCGACAGACGGAATACGGCCAAAGAGGCCAAGGACGTAGCCACCGATAGTGTCTACGTCATCTTCGCTGAGTTTTAGTTCAAATTGTTGGTTGAGTTCGCGGATGCTCATACGCCCGGAAGTTTCAAGTAACAACGGGGTTTCAGAGTGTCTGACAAGATCAGGTGGAGAATCGTTTTTATCATGTTCATCGACAATGTCTCCGACGACCTGTTCAAAGATGTCTTCGGTAGTGACAATGCCTGAAACGCCGCCGTACTCATCTTGGAGGATCGCCATTTTGGTTTTTTCACGGGTGAGTTGTAGGAGCAATGCCCCAATTTTACGGGTCTCAAGGACGAAGAAAGGTTCACGAATAAGGGAAGAATTCATGGCGGCATCTGAAATCTGGTCCCGTCTTTCGAGGAAAGCATCAATTGTGAGTGAATTCACAGTGGTGTGTCGCCAGAGTGCTAAATCTTTGACATAGAAGATGCCACAGATATTATCAATTTGCTCCTGATAGACCGGAATACGTGAAAACCCATGTTCCTTTGCTTGTTTTAATGTTTCTTGAATAGTGTTTGATGTTGGGACTGCGATGACTTCGGTCCGCGGCACCATAATCTCTTTTGCCTCGATGTCACGCAATTGGAGGATGTTGCTCACAATTTCCCGTTCATCGGGTGGCAGTGCTTCTTCGTGGTAGGTATCGACAATATTTCTAAAGTCTGTCGCCGTGAGGTGCTCTGTAGGTGAAGGCTGTCCGCCAAATACTGGAACGAGGAAATCAATAATTCTGCGTAGTAAGGCACGTAACGGCGAGATGATAATGGAAAATATCCATAGCGGCGGTGCAGCGATTTTTGAAAAAAATTCCGCATGCTTAATCGCGTAAGTTTTCGGAGTCATCTCACCGAAAATCAGCATGAGGACGACACTGGCAGCTGTGGCTGTGGCAAACTGGATCACTTCTGTAGACTGCGGAAGTACCCGTTTGACAAGCCAGAGCATCAGAATCGCGAAGGAGACATTGACAAGGTTGTTACCAAGGAGGACGGTGATAAACAGTCTGCGGGGGTTATCAACAAAGTTGACAATTGCAGACGTGCTGCCCTTTTCAAGCCGGAGCTTTTCAATTTGGACGCGGGTGAGTGCGCATAAAGCCGTCTCGGAGCCAGAGAAAAAGCCTGAGAGGACGAGTAACCCTGGTAAACCGATCAGATAGGGGAGTAGTGGAACAACTTCCATTCTTTTTTTAAGACAATTTTTCGACAGAATTACAAACCGAAAATTGCTATTAAGTGCACTGAATCACGGTAATTTGTAATATAGGCTTCCTTACCTATTTTAATCCAAGTTGCTACGGACAAGTTTTTAGGCATATAGATGCCATTTTTCAGCGAAAAACCTTCAGTCCTTAGATGTTTTTGTAGCATAGGAAACTGTTGGTTTCCTGTGAACATTTATGCACAATCTAACAGGTTATGCTACAAACTGGCAACTTGGGTTATTTAAAAATAACATATTGACAAAAAGATCGCAAGAAAAATATTACCTTTGTAGATGTTATTTGCAAGCCAATATTAAGAAATACCTTTAACCTCAAACAAATAGTGCGGATTTTGAGGGGACCATGACAAAGTTAGAACAGATGCAACAGATCGAAGCATGTGGTATTGTCGCTATCATCCGTGCCAATAGTGCGGATGAATTGATTGAAACAGCAGCGGCGATTCATGCAGGTGGTGTTAACGTAATTGAAGTGACGATGACAACACCGAATGCGTTACAAGTAATTAACGACGTTTCGTCGACTTATGGAGATAGAGTTCTCGTAGGTGCCGGATCGGTATTAGATGCAGAAACAGCACGCGCCGTGATATTATCAGGTGCTAATTTTATCGTAAGCCCTGTTACGAAACCAGATGTGATCGAGATTTGTAACCGCTACGGTAAGGTTGTTATCCCGGGTGCATTTACGCCAACAGAAATCTTGATGGCGTGGGAGACAGGGGCGGACTATGTGAAGGTATTCCCATCAAGTGGTGTCGGTGCCGACTATATAAAGGATGTGAAAGCTCCGTTGCCACAGATCCCGCTGGTTCCAACAGGTGGCATCAATGCAGAAAACGCCGCTGATTTTATCATAGCTGGCGCAACCGCTTTGGGAGTCGGAAGTGCCCTCGTTAACAATCAACTCATTGCAACTGGCGAATTCGCAATTCTCACTGAGAGAGCTGAGAGACTGGTCAAGGAGGTACAACGCGCTCGTTCAGGCTCTAATTCAGTTTAGAATTGTTAAAAATGTATTTTTATGTTGACAATTAATCTTAATTCTGTTAAGTTTGCTATGAAGACCTATACCCTGTCTCCTCTGAGTGCCACTTATGCAGATTGATCAACTCATCTTAGGGAAATATAGATTGCTTGAGTTTCTCAATTCAGGGGGATTCTCCTCGGTTTTTCGCGCCCGCGAAGAAATGACAAATCGAATTGTCGCGATTAAAGCCTTAGCGAAAACCGCCTATCCTGCCAGCAGAATAAAGTTTTTGCTGACCGAATTTCAAGCAATGTCAAAGATTTGGGGACATCCAAATATTGTCTCCATTCATACCGTCGAACCCGGCGAAGATGACTATGCCGCGTGGATAGTGATGGAATATGTCGAGGGCAAGAGTCTTCACGATCTCATGCAGGAAGGGGCACTTAGCCTAACAGATACTCTCAATATTGGTTTAGACATTTGTCGTGGACTAAAAAAAGCGCATGCTCACAAGATCATGCATCGCGATATCAAACCGCAAAATATCTTGCTCACAGCCGAAAAAGTGGCAAAAGTCGCAGACTTTAGTATCGCTCGCATATTTGGTGAAACCACCGAGTTTGCTGAAACCATGGCTGGCACTCAACGTTACATGGCACCCGAACAACACTACGGTGCTTATGACTATCGTGCAGATCTTTATTCCACAGCACTCATCTTGTATCAGGCTGTAACCGGGCGATTCCCATTTTCAGGTGAAAACAGAGAAATTAATAAAAAGAAAGCCGCTGGAGCAATAGAAGAGATTCATAGGTGTCCTGAAGCACTCCGCAATTTCCTACAAAAAGCACTCCATCGACAACTCTCAGAACGCCACCAGAGTGCTGATGAGATGTACGAGGAACTGGATCGGATTTGCCAAGATGAGTATGTTAAACAGGCTTCCCAACTTATTGATGCGAGCGTTAAGTCCGGTAATCCGGGATTAGCGGAAGCCCTTGAACGATACCGTAAAACGTTCCGCCTCTCGCTTGCAGACGCTGAACGGATGAATCAAAATCTCTTTTTGCAACGACGGCAGAAAGAGGAAAATAGTAGGCGCGAGAAATTGGTAACTGAAGTCCAAAAACACTATACACTCGCCACACGTTACATTGAGAACCAAGATTTTCGAAGCGTCCTATCAGAACTCCACAAGGCAAGTTGTCTCTATATTGACGATCAGGATTTAAACAAAACTATAGACAATTTATTTCAAGAACTCAACGCCGCGAACCTGGTCTTTCCAGCAAACCTGACGGTTGAGGAAATTGTTGCACTCATTCAGAAATTACCTGAGAATGAAGGTGCTGTCCTTCGTACATGGCTTGAGCATCAAATGCAAGCACCAGAAGAAATAACAGATATACCCCCCATACAACCTCGCGTTCGGGCAACCGGCAGTTATCGACTCGTGATTGAGGAATCTTCACCGGAATTCCTACTCGATCAGATTCACAGCGACATCCAATATCCACATGAAGTAGAAGCATTCCGTATCTTCCGGCAAATTTATATCTATGAACAACAAGGGCGGACCCAGCAGTGCCACATACTTTATAGGAAACTCGGTAGATTTTATCAAAAACAGGCTAACAACTTTGTCAAGAAAGACGATTTAGAACTCGTAGCCAACTGTTATACGCGCGCTCGCTTCGCTTACACAATCGCGGAGAAGCCTCGTCTCGCCAAGAAAAACGCCCAAAAAGGTGGGACTTATTACACTCGCTTGGCGCGTCAACTCGAACTCCAACGTTCATGGGAAGAAGCCGGAAAATCTTATATCCTCGCTGCTTACAACTACGGCTACGCAAATTTGCTATCGCTCGTTGAAGAATGCCATAGAATGGCAACCGTCTGTTATTTTAACGTCGCTGAGAGTGCTCATCTCAATAAGGAATTGCAAACCGCTTATGACTATTACACGTTAATCTTGGCAATTGGTGAAAAAATGTCTACACCGACCAAAATGGTAAGCGAAGCTCAAAAATTAATATCGGATATCCCGGTCGAAAGTTAAAGGAACTATATCGGTGAAAGCAGCTTTGAAGCGCGGAGAAGTGCTTGTCGGAACATTTGTCCTTGAATTCGCTGGCTCCGCGATTGCAACACTTCTCGCAAGTGCCGGGGCAGACTTTGTTATCGCAGACTTGGAGCACAGCTCCTTCTCCATAGAAACTATTGGACGGACAATTCGGAACGCACGTGGTTCCAATCTTCCCTGTATTGTTCGTGTCCCCACGCTTGAACGCCATTTTGTCTCTAGGGTCCTTGACGCTGGTGCCACCGGTGTCATGATTCCTCGGGTCGAGTCCGGTGAAGACATTGAAAAAATTAAAAAATGGACAAAATACGCGCCCGAAGGCGATCGAGGTGTTGCTTTTGGCATTGGACATACCGATTATGGGGACTTCACAAAACTCAATACCGGGGAATATATCCACAACGCAAATCAGGAAATCCTCACTATCGGACAAATTGAAACCATCCAAGCCGTTGAAAACCTAAATGCAATCCTTGATGCCGGCGAGTTAGATGTTGTGTTTATTGGTCCCTACGACCTATCTACCTCTATGGGTATCTCTGGTGAATTTAACCATCCACGACTTTTAGAATCCATAAAAAATATTATCAGCGTTACACAGACACATAATATTCCTTTAGGCTGTTATGTCAACGACTTTGAGAGCGGTGAACAGTGGTTAAATCTCGGTGTTCAACTGATTGCATGCGGAAATGATGCTTTTCTCTTAACTCGTAAATTTGCTGAGGAGCATCAAAAATTCAAAGATGCGATAAAGGCTTCAAACGCTCATCAGTGAAGAATTACCAATCTTTAATGTTTTTGAATAAGGCACGCGCTGCGAAAAGAAAATGGAAACTTACGATATTCTCTCAATTGGACGAAGTTCTTTAGACCTCTACGCGAACGACATCGGTGCTGAATTTCCAGATATTAAAAGTTTTGGTGCCTTTGTTGGCGGATGTCCTACGAATATCAGCGTTGGTGTCCAGCGGCTTGGGCTTCAAGCAGCACTCCTCACCGCCGTCGGTGAGGATCCGGTTGGAGAATTTCTACTCAAGTTTTTGGAGAGTGAGGGCATTGAAACCCAATTTATTCCTCAAAAATCAGGGTATAGAACAAGTGCCGTCGTACTCGGTATTGAACCCCCAGATCGGTTTCCGCTCATCTACTACCGCGATAACTGTGCAGATATTGAACTCACTATTGACGATGTTCTCGCCGCGCCGATTGCTGAAAGTCGAGCAGTGCTGATATCTGGGACTGGGTTGAGTAAAGAGCCGAGTCGCAGCGCAACACTCTACGCTGCAGAACACGCACACGCCCTCGGTAAACATGTCTTTTTGGACCTTGATTTCCGGGCAGATCAGTGGCATGATCCAAGAGCATTTGGTGTTGTCATACGATCGGCTTTGCGTTATATTGATGTTGCTATCGGGACAGAGGAAGAGATCAAAGCAGCAACGCTTACGAGTCTTTCACAAATCACAATTGAACACTCTCAAATCTCGAATCCTACGATTGAAGGCGATATGCCACTTGCCATTGAGACACTTTTAAGTGCCGGTCCAGATGCTCTGATAGTCAAGCGCGGCATTGAAGGTGCAGAGGTTCACTTAACGGATGGAGAAATCGTTCACGCGAAACCCTTCCCTGTCGAAGTCTACAATACGCTCGGTGCTGGTGATGCTTTCGCAAGTGGTTTTATTTACGGTCATCTCAGGGGTTGGGGTTGGGAAAGGTCTGCCTGTCTCGGCAATGCCACGGGTGCAATTGTTGTAACACGGCATGGTTGTGCTAACTTTATGCCAACAATGCCCGAAGTTGATGAATTTGTCGCGGAACGCGGCGGATGGTGAACATATTTTGATGGTCCCGTACCAAGATTATATGCTACTTTACTGAAGGAGGAGTAGTCTTCATGAAAACACAGAAACTCACGATGGGACAAGCCATCGTCCAATTTCTTCGACAACAGTATGTTGAACGAGATGGGAACGAAACCCAATTCTTTGCCGGTATGTTCGGAATCTTTGGACACGGAAACGTTGCTGGTATCGGACAGGCGTTGCATCAGTATTCTGATTCCTTTCGTTTCTACCAGACGCGGAACGAACAATCCATGGTGCACACCGCCGCGGCTTTTGCCAAAATGAGCAATCGCCTACGAACTTTTGCTTGCACGACATCCATTGGACCGGGGGCAACGAACATGGTTACAGGTGCTGCAGGAGCGACAATTAATCGATTGCCGGTCCTCTTACTACCGGGAGACATTTTTTCCACACGCTTAGTCGCCCCAGTTTTACAACAGTTGGAATCCTCCAACTCACAAGATTATTCAGTGAACGATTGTTTCAAGCCGATTTCACGTTATTGGGATCGGATTAACCGTCCAGAACAGATAATTACCGCCTTGCCAGAGGCAATGCGGGTGCTGACATCGCAGGCTGATACGGGGACAGTAACCTTAGCACTTCCACAAGACGTTCAGGCTGAGGCGTATGATTATCCTGCCCAACTTTTTGAGAAACGTGTTTATACCATATCTCGTCCTCGTGCCGATGCAAGTCTGCTTAATCGAGCAGCTGCGTGGATTCGTGAGAGTAAATCCCCTTTGATTATTGCCGGTGGTGGTGTTATCTATGGCGAAGCCACAGCACAACTCGCTCAATTTGCAGAGCAGACCGGTATTCCTGTCGGTGAAACTTTCGCAGGAAAAGGTTCGCTCCCCTACAATCATCCGCAGAATCTGGGAGCAATAGGCGCGACTGGAACGCCAGGGGCGAATATCATCGCACGAGAGGCAGATTTGGTGATTGCAATCGGCACACGTTTGAGTGATTTCACGACTGCCTCCAAGACTGCTTTCCAAAACTCCAACGTTCGTTTTATCAACATTAATGTCGCTGAGTTCGATGCCTTTAAACATGCCGCCTTACCGCTCGTCGCAGATGCGCGCGTTACACTTGAAGAACTCGCTACTGCCGTAGGGAATTATCATGTCGATGCCGCCTATGCCACGCAAATCAATAACTATCGCGCCGAATGGGAGGAAGAAGTAGATCGGCTTTACCACCTTGGGAACGTTCCTTTACCGAGTCAAAGTGAGGTCATCGGTGTGGTTAACGAATTTTCGCGTCCTGAAGATGTCATGGTCTGTGCGGCGGGAAGCCTGCCGGGAGACTTGCACAAGTTATGGCGAACCCGGAATCCGAAACAGTACCATTTAGAATACGGATACTCGTGTATGGGCTACGAAATCGCTGGTGGATTGGGCATCAAAATGGCGGATCCGAACCGTGATGTCTATGTTATGGTAGGTGATGGTTCATACTTAATGCTGGCACAGGAAATCATCACATCAATTCAGGAGGGTTTTAAACTCATTATCGTGCTTGTGAATAATGAGGGACATAGCAGTATCGGTGGATTGTCTCGGGCAACCGGTGCGCAAGGTTTCGCTACCCGCTTTCGTTATCGCGACGAAAAAACGGGTGAACTTGAAGGTGACTTTCTACCGGTGGACCTCGCAGCGAATGCCGCCAGTCTTGGGGCCAAGGTTATTGAAGCGACGACCGTGCAAAGCCTAAAAGCCGCCCTGCATGAGGCACGCGAATCTGAGCACACAACCGTTGTAAAGATTGATGTGGACTACTACCAAGGGGTTCCGCGCTATGAATCGTGGTGGGATGTTCCTATCGCGCAAGTCTCCGAAGTAGACACAGCGCAAGAGGCATACAAAGAATACGAATTAGATAAGCGAAAGGAACGTTATTTCCTATAGTCATCTATATGGATGCGAACGAGAGGAAAGTTATGAAAGCATCAGAACTTTTAGCAAAAGTCAAATCAGGGGAGGCTATTCCTTGCTGTTCCTGTGATGAAGAGATTCCAGCCGCTGACATTTTGGGGTTTGTTTTTAAGTTGGGAACACTCGCGCCGCGCATGGAAAACGCAAATGTCGGTGATATTACCTGCGTTAAATGCCAAACTGCAGACCCAGATATTAATATTGAGCCGCGCGGGCCGGATGTCAAATTCGTTCGTGGCAACTAACTTACGAGAATGTAACAGACCTGAGCGAAAGGAAAATTTGTGACTTTCCCTTTTTGTGCTGTACTCCTAAACCAGTTTGGGAGGAGGTGCTGCGAAGTATATTATCTGGTGTGTTTGCCATTTTCCGTTTGCACAGGGGAATAGGTAGACCAGATTAATAAATTACAATACACTTATGAAAATTTACGCTTCCGATTGGAGGTATTCATGTTAAAAAAAAAGAATAGCTTAGAAAGAATAGATAATACCAAAGAACGAAAGGTTAAAAATCGGAAAGAAAAAGAGGTCACACGTGGGAAGCATTATTATGCTAACTCCCATAATTTTAGTAAGAAAACTAACCCATTACCTGCCAAATGGACTGATAAAATTATCTGTGGTGACTCGCAAGTCATTCTTAAGCAGTTACCTGACAATTGTATCGATCTTATCTTCACTTCACCTCCCTACAACTTTGGGCTGGATTATGAAGATACCGAAGATGCTTTTGTATGGGACTCTTACTTCAAGGCTTTGTTTGGTATCTTTGATGAATGCATCAGGATTCTGAAATATGGTGGGCGCATTGTCGTTAATGTTCAACCTCTATTTTCAGATTATATTCCAACGCATCACCTTATTTCTCAATACTTTATGCGCAAAAAACTCATCTGGAAAGGCGAGATCTTGTGGGAAAAAAATCACTATAACTGTAAGTATACCGCTTGGGGAAGTTGGAAAAGTCCATCGAGCCCTTATCTCAAATATACATGGGAATTTTTAGAAGTCTTTTGCAAAGGGGCCTTGAAAAAATCAGGCGATTCAAAAAATGCTGATATTGACGCGGATTCATTCAAAGAATGGGTTTCGGCAAAATGGACAATCGCGCCGGAACGGAATATGCAGAAATTCAAACATCCTGCGATGTTTCCAGAAGAATTAGCAAATCGAGTGCTGCAGCTATTCAGTTTCAAAGGGGATATCGTTCTGGATCCTTTTGCGGGGGTTGGAACAACTTGCCTCTCAGCACTTAAACTCCAGCGTCCGTACGTGGGTATAGATATTTCGCCCGAATATTGCCAAATCGCCGCGGATAGGTTAAGAATCTTACCTACTTTCCGAGAGACCCCAATTCTTAATAAGGAAACAGGACTTACACAATTTTGACAATAACACGGTCTCTGAGAGGGAAACCCACCGACAAAAATACACGGTTCCTTGACACAACCTAACAGGTTATGCTACAAAAGAGCAGCCTGCGTAAGTCCTAAAGAGAGTTAAATGGCAACTGACACTTCATTAGTTTTACTTCAATCTTTTGTTTAGCACAGCCTCAGTGTCACTTCTTCTTTTACTCACATGACAATATGTCCGAATACATTGTTGGCAGAAATCCAGTTATAGAGCATCTACAGAGCGGAACTCAAACCGTGGAAAAAATCTGGATTGCCAAGGGGAATGCCCATTCGCGCCTCCAACATATCGCCACACTGGCAGAAAAAGCGGGGGTCCCCATAAAACGCTGTACACAGCGCGAACTGGATAGGCTTGAGCCATCTGTTCCTCATCAGGGTGTTATTGCCTGTATCAGACCCGCGCGGTACTATGATCTCCCATCAATACTCGCGAAAATAGAACGCAGCGGGCACAACGCTCTGTTAATTCTATTAGATAACATTCAAGATCCAAGAAACCTTGGGGCGATTTTCCGGACTGCTGAGGCTGTGAATGCCGATGCCATTATCATTCCAAAAAATCGTTCTGCCAGCATCACAGCGGCTGTGCACAAAGCATCAGCCGGTACTTCCGCGTATGTGCCTATCGTCAAAGTGACAAACATTGCACACACCATAGACACGGTTAAAAACGGAGGAATCTGGGTTGCCGGTGCTGCTGAGGATGCGTCTTGTTTGTATACAGATGCTGACTTTCGTGTGCCACTGTGTCTCGTCTTAGGAAGTGAAGGTAAGGGGATCCGGCGGCTCGTCAAGCAGAAATGTGATTATCTTGTTCATCTGCCGATGTTAGGGCAAATCGCCTCTCTCAACGTTTCAGTTGCAGCAGGTGTTCTGTTGTATGAAGTCATTCGACAGCGCGATGTGAAGTGAATCGGCACACTTCAAATGAAGTTTTCTTCCTTCAGGCTAACAAAAATTCCATCGCCAATGATAATGTGATCCAACACTTTTATCCCAATTTGATTTCCAGCCTCAATCAGTTGTTTTGTTGCTCGAATGTCCTCTTGACTCGGCTGAGGATCCCCAGATGGATGATTGTGAACAAGGATAATTGAATTCGCTGATTCCTCAATAGCGAATCGGAAAATTTCGCGTGGGTGGAAAACGCTGGCGTTTAGTGTGCCTTCAAAGACTGTTCCTTCTGACAATTTTTTGCCCCAGGGCACATCGTCACTGAGATTACCCGTGATACCTTTGGTTGTCACACCACCCTTCGTATCAAGACACAGGACACAAACGATTTCCTTCTGTAGATACCGCATTCTGGACATCATCAGATCGGCGACATCAGCTGGGGATGTAATTTTATCTCGGTCGGCGTGGAAACGCGCCAATCGTTTTCCAAGTTCAAGTGCCGCAACGATCTGTGCGGCTTTTGCCTCACCAATGCCTTTAATCTTCTCAAACTGTTTGGACCTATGATCCGCCATTCGCTTCAAATCACCTTCAAACGCCATAAGAATCTGCTCACCAAGCTGGATAGCGGTTGTTCCTTGGAAACCACTTTTGAGAATGATAGCCAACAGGTCAGAATCTCTGAGGCTCTCCGGTCCATGTTTCCGGAGTCTTTCACGGGGACGTTCATCTTCGGGGAGATCCTTAATTCGTATACGGTTCGCTTCGTACATTGCTTTCCTTTCTGCTAATGAAATCCGTTGACATTATACCGCATTTCAGCGTTAAGAAACAAACAAAATCCGCCACCACCAAAATATGGTTTTATGTTATACTTGCCTCTATCTTATCTTTAGGGAGGGACACCGCGATGCACTGTCCGCGCTGCAAGCGAGAAGACGCTGTCAAAAATGGTAAAGCCAGGGAACGCCAACGCTATAAATGTAAATCTTGTGGGTTTCAGTTTACACGACTTACCTCCCGTGGAAGGCCCCCATGGCAGAGAGCCTTGGCAGTATTCCTATACTGTCGTGGGATTTCTATAAGTACAATCGCGCGAATGTTTTCAGTATCGCCGAGTACCATCTTCAAATGGGTTCGGAAGTTTGGCACACCGCTCGGACCTACCCCTGATTCTGATGCAGATGGCGCGGTTCTTCTTGACGACGTTGAAATATCACAGTACCTGAAAACACAGAGCGAAAGCGATAAATCTGGAAAGATTTTTGTCCTTATACCGGAAGATGTGTCGTCTAAGGATGTGGTCGTCGGAATAAAGCGAGATTGACTCTTGTCCTAAAATCACCAAAACTGCAAATCGCATTATCCGCTACATTTTAAGTTTAAGGTATCTGTGAAGTGGACTCTTAGCGGTGGTCGTTGTGATTTCCTAACCCTACCCGGTATGGTTAGGGTTTTTTATTTTCAGATGACCCCGTTCATCTTCCTATATATTCGGTCATCGTACCTTTAACCCAAGTTGCTACGGACAAGTTTTTAGGTAGATAGATGTCGTTTTTCAGCGAAAAGCCTTCAATATTGAGATGTTTTTGTAGCATAGATTGTTGGTTTCCTGTGGACATTTATGCACACCCCAACAGGTTATGCTACAAACTGGCAACTTGGGTTACCTTTATTCTCAACACTCCTCTCACAATCCTATTTGACTTGACAATCTCGACAATCTATTTTAAAATTAGGGGTAGGAGGTTATGAAACAGACTCCCAAGACAGAGGTTTTTGCTATGGAAAACATACATTTAAGATGGTGGGGATGCGGCGCGTTCGATGTCCGATTTGGAGACATTAATATCGCTTTTGATCCGTATCTGTTCGACCAGAACTTAGCGGATGCTGAACCGATATACGATTACATTTTCATATCCCACGAGCACTTTGACCACTGCCATCCCGTAACCTTACAGAAATTGTGTTGCGGTGATCGTTTTAAAAAGTTATTTGTCAACGTCGGTTGTATGACCCCCGCACAACCCATTGCTGAGAAATACGGAGATGCCGCATTTGAACGCGACCTACCGATTACCAAGCACGTCGCTGCTGATAAGGTCCAGGTTCTCTATCCAAAGCATCTCAACGAAAAACAGGGATTGTCGCGCACCTTTCAAGGCTCAGATATCCTTGATCTTCGGGATATTCAGATCGAGACGATTGAAAGCGGCGAGAATCAAACGCCAAATCTCCCGACAAACGGTTACCTGATAACACACACTGCGAAAAATGTCTCCATCTTACATACTGGCGATTTGCACGAACCCTATCCAGCGTTAGTGAACCTACGGGGCAGAGTAGATTTCCTGATTCACATGAAACTCGGTCTCGGTGAGGGACTTTCATCTCGACTCATAGAACTTGTAGAGTTAATCCAACCACGCTTCGTGATACCTACGCATTACCGAACCGACCGAAAATCCGATCCGATACCAGCGGGACATTGGCCTCCCAATGTCACCGATGAAATGGCGTTTATTGAATCAATCCGTGAAATAGTCGGCAACAGAACGCGTCTACTTCCATTCACCGCGGGCATAGAATATGAGGTAAAGATGCCGATGAAACAGGTCGTCTGGAAATGGGATTGGTTCAATACCTGGGATATTCCACCTTGGCGGGCATAGCATCTCACCAAAAGCTTTCTGGGAACAAGGAGAACCCCATACGTTAAAAAATCGCAAAAGTTTGGAGAATATATATCGTGTCAACAACATCACCCATTCGTGTCGCTTTCTACGGATGTGGAAACTTCGCGAATCGAACTCGAATCCCAAACCTATTACAGATAAATTCGGTGCGTATTGTCGCTGTGTGCGATAGCAGCTTACAGATCGCGCAAGAGACAGCGGCACGTTTCAATATCCAGCGTGTCTACCAAGACGCACACGAAATGCTTGACACCGAAAGAATTGACGTGCTATATTCTATCGTACCGGCATACGTACGAACCAACGTTGAATCAACCGCCGCAGAAAAGGGGATTCACATCTTCAGTGAGAAACCACAGGCACTCACGATGCAGGTTGCCCATCGTATCAACAATGCGATTCGGAAAGCAGGCGTTATCAGCACCGTTGGGTTTCGAGAGCGGTACCGTCCAATCTTTCAAGAAGCACGCCGATATTTGACAGACAAACACATCGTGCATGCTCGATTTCAAAGTTTCGGAGGCTTACCACCGTCGACAGCAGGTGGGCCCAAAACATGGTGGGAAGATATGGACAAATCTGGAGGAAGTGCCCTCGATTGGGGGGTTCACGCAACCGACTATACCCGATTCATGACTGGATTGAACGTTACTAAATCCCAAGCGTTTTATTGTGAACGTTCGGCTTATGCGACCGCTCTGTCTACCAGTTTCAATTACTGCTTTGAGAACGGGGCTACGATGACGCTTAGCTTTGTCGCAGCGGGTCCGGGTCCGAAAAATGAACCGCGGTTTACTATCTTCTATGAAGGTGGATGCCTTGAAATCCATGGGTACGATAGGATTGTCGTCAATGGCGAGGTCCTTTATCAAGCAGAGGAATTCGATCCTTGGTTGGAGCAGGATAAAACCTTTATTCGCGCCATTCAGACTGCGGACGTGAATGTCTTGCAAAGCGATTATCACGACGGACTCTTCTCTTTAGCTCCAATTTTAGCAGGTTGGGAGTCTTCCCGACGCGACGGAGAATGTATTGATGTTGCAGCGTTCATGGACGATATATAATTTAAATGGCTGACAGCCGACAGCCAAGAACTCATACATAAGGAAAAAATATGGATGCAAAATTGAGAAAAATTCAGATTACACCAATGAAATTCGATAAAGATGGCGAAATACAAAAAGAAGAATTCGCCATGCTTACGATTGAAGTACCAATGGATAGTACAGCACAGCGCGCCGCAATTATAGAGTTGTGTGAACTCCTCGACCAAGAGTACGTTATTGTGAACGTTGAAGGCAAAAAGGTTGTGGCTGTTAATACTGCCTAATTTAATAGTTGCCAATTTTCAGTTATCCGTTAAAGAGGGTCCCTGTAACAATCGACTCCAGTTTGGAATATTCCAGGGCATCGTGAGTTGTTACTGAAAACCGATGACCAAGAATCGTTAAAAAAATATGAAAAAGAAGTGGCTTTTTACACCCGGTCCTACGCCAATTCCACCCGAAGCGTTACTGACGATGGCGCAATCGATAGATTATCACCGCAGTGAGGATACTGTCGCCTTAATCAAAGATATTCTCGAAAAACTCAAACACGTGTTCCAAACCGAAAACGATGTCCTCTTTCTCACATCGTCCGGAACCGGTGCTATGGAAGGGGCAGTTGCCAACCTTTTATCTCACGGAGACAAAGTAATTGTCATTCAGAGTGGTAAATTCGGGGAACGATGGAAGGACATCTGCACCGCCTATGGCATCGAAGTGATCCTAATCGACGTGACATGGGGCAATTCTGTTGAACCACAAACTGTTGAGGCACTCTTAACGGAACACTCCGATGTGAAAGCGGTGTTTGCAACGCTCTGCGAAACATCGACGGGTGCTTTGCACGATATTAAAACCTTAGCACGTTTAACGCGAGTTCGTCCAACGCTCTTAGTTGTTGACGCTGTCAGCGCGCTTGCCGCCGATGATTTACAGATGGATAATTGGGGAGTGGACGTTGTTGTCTCCTGCTCCCAGAAAGGCTTAATGACCCCACCCGGTCTGGCGTTCGCTGCGCTTAATCAACGGGCCTGGGATGCCGTTGCAGGTTCTGACCTTCCGAAGTACTATCTCGACTTCCGAAAAGCGCACCAAAGCGGTTTGGAGGGATCTGTACCCTACACGCCAGCGGTAACACTGCTTACGGCACTCCAATGCGCCTTAAATCGCATCTGTGCAGAGGGTATTCGCACGACCATTGCCCGTCATAGTCGCTTGGCAGTCGCAACCCGAAGTGCCGTTAAAGCACTGGGTCTTTCCCTCTTCGCAGCGTCTCCAGCGAATACCTTGACCTCTATTCGCTTGCCAGCAGAAATTGATGGGAAAACGTTTGTCAATTTGATGCGCGATACATACGGTATTACCTATGCTGGTGGTCAGAGTCAGTTAAGCGGCAAAATCGTCCGGATCGCGCATCTCGGTTGGATGAATGAAAGCGATGTTATCGTCGCCATTTCTGCCTTTGAGCGAGGTTTAGTGGAGATCGGATATGATGTCCCACTGGGTGCTGGTGTTACTGCTGCACAGGAGATTTTTTAAAGTTATCGGTTGCCGGTTTTCAGTTATTATCTAAAAATGGAGTCTGTAACAATTCACCGATTTCTGGGCTGCGGTAGGTTTGGCTAAATTGTTGCAATGACTCTTAACCGACGACCAATAACTGACAACTCATAAAAAACATGGCTGAAACTACACTTTTTGATGATTCTTACGAACACCGGAAAAAGCCGCTATTAACCCAAACACTGGAACGTCTGCGTCCCATCTATAGCACATCCGAACTGGATGCCTTACGTATTGACAGTATGAGTCGGGAGGGTTTAGCACAACGGTCTGGACGCGGATTTGTCAATCGAGATATTCTTGAGACTGTACTCGGTAATTTATTGGAATGTGTCGCACCGGGGTCACACAACGCACCGCAGTTGCATAACCAAAGCCGTGAACTCTCGGAAGCAATTGAAGAAGTCGCAGACCAGTTATATGCGATGGTAGCACAATCGTTTTTGGCTGTTACAGACGAAACACGACTCGGTGCTGCGCTTGAAACTACTTTCTCACTCCTCTGGGAACTGCCAAGGCTCAAACGTCGAGCCCTCTGGAATCGCTTTGCCTCCCTTAAAGATCCGGCTGTCTGGGATGCCTATCTCCTCCACACCGGTATCTCTCGTGAGAAACTCGCCGCACTTGATTTCCGTTCCCAAATTGACACCGCAATTCAGGAGCGAACTTTTGAACCGTACCGAGACTTTCTGGACAGTTTGAACCTTGCATCTGTTTTGGATTATCAACTCCAATTAGTAGGGAGTACGTATCCCGGTTGGCGTGTCCTTTTTTATCACGATGTCGCACACGCTTTAACACGGAGCGATGATCTTGAGGAGAGTCCAAACATCCATAGGATCCCGGTTCCATTGCTGCCTCGTGCCATTTCGGAACTCGGTGGACGCTACTATCAAGCCGATTTACATCCGGAGACGCAAATTGGTGATGCCAATTTCTTAGAGCACCCACATCGCGGTGTAACCACCGGACAGACGGGCATTATCGGTTCCGGGTGCGTTATTTACCCGAGCACGTTGGGTGGATTGAGTGTCAAAGTAAAGCAACGACATCCTGTAATCGGCGATTTTGTTGAAATCGGTACGGACACCAGCCTGCTCGGACCTGTCCAGGTTGCTGACTATTCCACTGTCGGGACGAACACCGAAATTTATGGGTTTGTTGAAATTGAACAGCGGTGTCGCATCGGTTCATCGGTTGTCATTGGAACAATCCGTGGCGCGGCGGAGCATCCGGGAAGAATCTATATCGGAGATGAGGTGCGCATTGGAGACGGCACTGTCATTGAAAATACATCGGAAATGGACCTAATTATACCCAACCGCTCACAGATTCCGGCGCGAAGCCACGTCGCAAATGACGGGTTTGGGTTTCCCCGATACGTTTCTTAAGATCGAAGCCCAAGCCTAAGTAAAGTGGCAGGTGCCTTCGCGAAGTAGCATAAACCATTACTCGTCAGTTAACCGCAAGGAAAATTAAAAAATGAAAAAAATACAACGTGCACTTATCAGTGTCTATGACAAAACGAACCTTTTAGAAATAGCCAATGCCCTTGCGCAACGTAGTGTCGAAATCCTCTCCACCGGTGGCACTGCTCAGCACCTTCGAGACGCTGGAATCGACATCCTTGATGTTTCTAACTACACCGGTTTTCCTGAGATGTTGGATGGTAGAGTCAAAACACTCCACCCTAAAATTCATGGAGGGATCCTTGCTGATCAGGATAATGTCGAACACAATGCCCAGGCGAAAGCACACGGCATTACTCCCATTGACATGGTGATATGCAATTTGTATCCATTTGAGGCAACAGTCGCCCAGCCCGACGTGACGCTTCCCCATGCGATTGAGAATATCGATATCGGAGGGCCAACGATGATTCGCGCCGCAGCGAAGAATTATCGGCACGTCGCTGTTCTCACGGAGTCAAGCCAATATCCGCAAATTATCTCCGATTTGGATGCCAGCGACGGCTGTCTTTCGGAAGAGAGGCGGTTTGAGTTAGCACAGGCAGCGTTTGCCCATACTGCGCACTATGACACCGCAATCGCTTCTTATCTCGCTGATGTAGATTCACAACCGGGCGAATTCGCCACCGATCTGACACTCCATTTCAGGAAGGAGCGCACACTCCGTTATGGCGAAAACCCACATCAACGCGCCGCTTTCTATAAAACTGGAGCCAATCCTGGTATGTGTGCTGCGTGGGCAAACCAATTGAGTGGACAGCCGCTCTCCTTCAATAACCTCCTCGATTTAGAAGCCGCCTTAGAGATCGTCAAGGACTTCGAGACCGCTGCTTGCGCGATTATCAAGCATAATAACCCGTGTGGACTCGCAACGGCAGACAATCTGCAAGATGCCTTTACGAACGCATTGGAATGCGATAGAACCTCTGCCTTCGGTTCGATTGTCGGGTTAAATCGGAAAGTGACAATCCAAACAGCAAACATCATCCGCGAAGCTGCAAATACGGGGGTGAAGATCGACGCAATTATCGCACCGAGTTATACCAAGAAGGCACTACGAGCACTGTCTCGGGTCAAACGCCGGCCGATTCTTGAAGCCGGATCGCTTTCGGCTGCGGAACCTGTTTTGCAGATTCGCAATATTACCGGTGGTGTACTCGTCCAAGATTCGGATGTACACGACTTAGACGCTGACGATTTGAAAGTTGCAACCTCCCGTGCGCCAACAGAAGCGGAGATAGAATCCCTGCTTTTCGCGTGGAAGGCGTGCAAACATGTTAAATCGAATTGCATCCTGCTTGCCAACGGCACACAGAGCGTCGGTATCGGTGCAGGTCAGATGAGTCGCGTGGATGCCGCTATCATCGCTATCCGAAAGGCTAGTGAAAAGGCGAAGGGAGCTGTATTAGCCTCAGATGCCTACTTCCCATTCCCTGACGGTGTTGAAATCGCCGGTGAGGCGGGCATCAGTGCGATTATTCAGCCCGGCGGCTCTGTCAATGACGATCCTGTAATTGAAACAGCGGATGCTTACGGTATAGCGATGGTGTTGACAGGCGTACGCCATTTCCGACATTAGTGACGCTGAGAGGGTCAGAACGAAAACCAAGCCTGAAACGGAGTAGAAAGCACTCCATAGAAAGACCCGTTGGAGGATTAACCCACGATACTTATCCACAAGGAAAATTAGAGATTTGGCTACTACACTAATGCTCCCATCCACAATCATTACAGGCGCAGGCGCGTCCGAGAATGCCGGCGAGCAGGCGAAACGGCTCGGTGCGACGAGCGCGCTTATCGTCACCGATCCAGGCATTGCCGAAATCGGATACGCCGACAAGATCGCCCAAAATTTAAACGATGCCGGGGTAGCATCCTCATGTTTCTCTGATGTCACACCCGACCCCACCCTACAGAATGTGCAAGACGGCTTAAGGCAATATGCTGACGAATCCTGCGATGTAATTGTGAGCATCGGTGGTGGAAGTGCAATCGACTGCGGAAAAGGCATCGCCATGAAACTAACAAACGACGAGGACTTTGCCGATTACATGGGTGTAGACAAGATTCCGAATCCGGGGGCTCCATTCATCGCGATACCGACCACAGGCGGAACGGGCAGTGAAGTCTCCAAAGTTACCGTCATCACCGACACCGAAAGGAACGTCAAGATGATGCTCAGCAGCCCGTGCCTATTGGCTCATGTTGCCCTGGTGGACCCGCTGCTCTCCTTAACAACACCACCGCACCTAACTGCGGCAGTCGGTGTCGATGCCCTAACGCACGCCATAGAGGCATACATCTCCAAACGTGCCCAGCCGATAACCGACGCGCTCGCGTTGAAGGCGATTGATATGATTTCCGGTTCACTTCGGCAGGCATGGGCGGACGGCGAAAACATCTCTGCCCGCACGGATATGATGATCGGTGCCTCTATTGCAGGGATGGCGTTCAGCAATTCATCTGTGGCTTTAGTTCATGGGATGTCCCGTCCCATCGGTGCGTATTTCCACATCCATCACGGGTTGTCGAATTCGGTGCTGTTACGTGATGTGATGGAATTTAGCGTCGTCGGTGCGCCTGCCCGCTTTGCCGATATCGCGTATGCCATGGGCGAGCCGATTGACGGATTGTCTCCAATGGAGCAAGCGGACGCAGCAATTGATGCGGTGGAACGGCTTGTCACCGATATTCAGATGCCACGACTCGGTGAAATCGGTATTGACGAGCAGAAATTCGAGGATGTCATTGAACAGATGGCGAAGGATGCAATCGCAAGCGGGAGTCCAGCCAACAATCCACGACAAGCGACGGCTGAGGAGATCGTTGCGCTGTACCGTCAGTGTTTTTAAAAAACGCAATAAGTAGTTGAATACTTTTCCCTTAACAATTCTGTTCTTTCTTTTCGTTATACTCCGAATTCACAGTTTTCATTGACAAGGAGGTATTAATAATGAGTATGGCACATTTGCCAAACAATAAGTTGAAAGTTCACGAGTGTTTGTTGGTTTTTACACTTGCATTTTTGTTTATAATTAGTTGTTCAACTGAAAATCCGCTCTGCACAGATAATTATTGTGTTAAAGGCGAGATATTTGACAGAGCAGATTTAGGCAACGAAGATTTTACTGAGATGCCACGGCATATTGATGAAAAAACGCTTTACAACCTACTGAATCCAGATAGACCTATATTGCACGATTTAGATCAAGATGTGTTTTTTATCAATGGTGTAGTAGATTTTGTATTAGATCACCCCGCATCTATTACTATGTCTGTAGATATAGATAGGAATAGGCCTTTTGACAGTAAGAATGTGTTAGATATATTTGTTACATCTTTTGACAATCCTAAACTAATTGAAGGTATTAAAGAAGGTGAGAGATACACAGTTAAAGTAAAACCTTATGAGATAGATGACGAAATTTCATTTCGTGATGGTGTGTTTTTAAACTACAAGATTTGGTTTTCTTTGATTCAAGTAATGTAAAAAAAGCAAGCGGGTTAATAGTTAGCTTAACGCCAGTTTGAAAAAAATATGAGAGGTCCAAAGCGGACACAAATTGAGCAAAAAAGCAATATATTCACGCAAAAAGAGGCGATTCTTAGGGAGATACCTCCCTCAATCCCCTTATCAGGCGGACTTTAACCCGAAATGCGTCTACCCTGAATATTTATCAAACTCACGTTAGGTACGCTCCGCCGTGCCATTCAGGTTTAAAAGGTAGTATGCCTCTGTTATCTCCCACGGCAATTGTAAAAAAGTAGTTTTGGTGTTTCTGTTGTGCTTCGTGTCTACGGGATGTGCCACATCCAATGTGTTGATCCTCAATAACAGGACACCAATCTATTACGGCACAATTGATGACATTGACAGTGTCTATGATGGCGACACGATTCGGGATGTGTCTGTCCAGATCTATTCGTTTCGTTCGGAGTTATCTGATGTGAGTCAGGAACGGTTGACGCTTTGGCCCGGCATCGAACGTCGTGCCGACGGAATTTATAGCATCGCGGACATCAGAATCGCCGGAATAGATACGCCAGAAAGACACCCAGCGCGTGCCGGACGCACTGAAGCCTCACTTCAACGGGAAAAAGAACGCGCCGCAGCTGCTACAGACTTTCTCAAAAAACTTCTACTCACAAATAGCAAGGATGATGGCACTCTCGGATTTGTAATTCAGAATCCACAACCCGGTAAATATGCTGGTCGAATCGTCGCGGATGTCATTTGTGTCAAAGGGAATGTGTTCACCAATGCGGCTGAGGCATTGCTGGAAGCTCGACACGCAGTCGTCTATGATGGTGGCACGAAAACGCACGATTGGGGTGCGGAATAGATAAAAAGGAATGGCTTGTGAACAGACTTAAAATTGTTGTCCCTGGTGATTCTCCACCGCAAATACAAGGCTCGCCGCATCTGGAACGTTTGGAATCCTATGGAGATGTTGTTCTCTACACCGATCGACCCGAAACCCCCGAAGATCAAATTCGCCGTGCCGAAGATGCAGATATCCTCATCAATTCACGCGGGATCGTTAAGTGGCCCGCGGAAATCTTGAGCCAACTCCCTCAGCTCAAATTGATTTCGCTCTGTTCCATCGGCACCGATATGATTGGGCTCGATGAAGCGAAAAAACGTGGAATTACCGTTTGCAATCAACCCGGGCGTACCGCTCCAGTTGTAGCGGAGCACGGGTTTGGACTGATGTTCGCACTCTCCAAAAGGTCGGCATTCCTGACAGCATCTATGAAAGCGGGTGAATGGCCACGTATGGATAACATCTACCTTCAGGGGAAAACCTTGGGAGTTATAGGCACGGGGCATATCGGTGCAGAAATGGCCCGCCTTGGAAGAGCTGTCGGAATGAACGTTGTTGCGTGGACGTATCACCCTTCAGTGGCACGCGCAGAGGCGTTGGGGGTTCAATTCGTTTCGCTGGATGAGCTGCTCCGTACTGCCGATGTTGTGAGTCTGCACGTCAGGCTGACAGAGGAGAGTCAGCATCTCATTGGGGAACGTGAACTCGGTTTGATGAAGCAGAACGCGCTCCTCATCAATGTCGCACGTGGGGGTGTAGTTGATACAGATGCATTGGTCGCAGTTTTGAACAGCGGACACCTCGGTGGCGCGGCTATTGATGTCTATGATCAAGAACCGCCCCCAGCGAACCACCCGCTTTTAGAATGTGAGCAAGTAATTTTAACTCCACATTGTGCGGATATGACCCCTGAAGGCGTTGAACTTCTCAATGAGGGCGCGGTGGACAATATCATCGCTTTTTTGGAAGGCACACCGCAGAACGTAGTTGTTTGAGGTTTTGTTAGAGAAACCGTCACGGTGAAGGAAAAAAGATGAAATTGATCCCAGATGAGTCTCAATCTCATCAAAAACCGATTTTCGACAACGGAGAAAATCAAGTAACAATTTCCACAGTTAAAAATATCGGCGTTGATACGGGTGGCACCTTCACCGACATTGTGATGCGTATTGATGGCGACCTGTTCATACACAAAGTCCTGTCCACGCCGCAGAACCCTGCCCTCGCCGTCATCCAAGGTGTCAGTGAAATTTTGCGTATGCACGGCACCGATACCGAACGACTGGACATTGTTCACGGATCTACGGTAGCAACGAATGCACTTCTTGAACGTAGAGGAGCGCGTATCGCCCTCGTCACGACGAAAGATTTCGAGGATATTTTGGAGATAGGCAGACAGACACGTCCGAACCTCTATGATTTCTTCGTGGAACGTCCCGCGCCTCTTGTCCCCGCCGATAGACGTTTCGGTGTATCGGAACGAACACTACACACAGGTGACATCCAGGCTGAGATTGAATCCAGCGATTTAGAGGCACTCGCGTCCGAGCTCGCTACATTGGAACTTGATGCCATCGCGATTTGTTTCCTCTTTGCCTACGTTAACCCGCAGAACGAACAGATTGTTGCAAAGTATCTTGCACGACTTGGTCTACCCGTCTCATGCTCCCACGAAGTCTTACCGGAATATCGAGAGTATGCCCGTTTTAGCACTACTGTAGCGAACGCGTATATCCGTCCGACTTTGGAGAGGCATCTCTCTACGTTGATAGATTCTGACGTGCTGCACAACTTTAACGAAACCGCAGCCCGTAATGAAATGGAGTGCGACTCGAACACGAAAAACGTCAAGAAACAAAAGGCCGATACTTACCCGCAAAGTAAAATTAAAAAAGTGTTCCGTTTGATGCTCTCCAACGGAGGGTGCGTTTCTGCTAAGAACTTTGAATCCGCGGGTATCCGCACAGTCCTTTCCGGTCCCGCTGGTGGTGTTATTGGAGCATCCGAAGTCGCCAAAACCGCTGGCTACGACCAAATCATCACATTTGATATGGGCGGCACTTCAACAGATGTGAGTCTCTGCAATAGCGGCATCTCGCTCACGACTGAGAGTACGATTAGTGGACTCCCCATCAAAGTTCCACTGATTGATATTCACACCGTCGGTGCAGGGGGTGGTTCTATTGCGACTGTGGATACCGGTGGCGCACTCCGTGTCGGACCCGAAAGTGCGGGAGCAGATCCAGGGCCCATCTGCTACGGAAACGACGGAGCAGATGTCACAGTAACCGATGCAAATCTCTACTTGGGACGTATCGCGGCGACCCAGTTTTTAGGGGGAGCTATGTCTCTTGACTCCGATAAGACGCGGATACACCTTGAAGAATTTGCACAACGTCTTGGCGTTCCACCACTTCAAGCGGCAGATGGTATTCTTAAGGTTGCTAACGCTGCGATGGAACGCGCCATCAAAGTCATCTCTGTAGAACGTGGGTTTGATACGCGCGATTTCACGCTCGTTTCTTTTGGTGGTGCTGGTGGTCTACATGCCGCATTTATGGCGGAAAATCTAGGTATCCGGACAGTGCTTATTCCACCAAATGGCGGTTTGCTTTCTGCTTACGGGATGCTCTTTGCAGATGTCGTTAAAGATTATTCGCAGACAGTACTATGGCAGTTTGAAAAGAGCAGCGAAGGTAACGAAAGTCTTGTTAAAGCGTTGAATGAAGGTTTTGGCACACTCTTGAGCCGCGCAGAAGATGAGATGGAAATTGAGGGATTTGCCTCTCACCAACTTAAAATTGACCGTTCACTTGATATGCGATATGAGGGACAGTCTTATGAGTTGAATATCCCATGTTTTACCAAGGAACATGTTCCGTCAAATGAAATAGTGGAAATCCTTGTTGCAAAATTTCACGCTGCGCATGAGTTGCGGTTTGGTTATGCCCGAACCGATGCCCCAGTGGAGGTGGTGAACCTTCGGCTTACAACTACTGGGGAAACCGACAAGCCCCCCATCCAATCAGTTCCACTCGTCGGTGCTGATGCCTCTGAAGCGTTTACTGTCCAAGATCCTGTTATTTTTGAGGGTGAAGCACTCCCAACGGATTTCTACCGCCGTGAGGCGTTGGGGCCCGGCAACCGAATCGCAGGTCCCGCGATTGTGACAGAATTTAGTGCAACGACTGTTATTCCGCCAAATTTTTCTGCTGTTGTTGATGTCTACCAGAATCTTATTTTGAGCAGAAAATAATTGAATGTCTCTGAACAGTAGATTGGATTCGCTTGAGCCGCGTCTGGCATTGGTTTTCAAGGTGTGGTATCTGCTGGATTGAATTTGACGATTTCCTCCCAAAGCATGTTCCCTTCTGCATCGCAATATTTCCCGATGAATTCAGCAGTAAACTTGTTGACGACTTTAGCATACTCTTGCCTAAACCGCTCATTCTTTTCCTCCGCTTGGTGTCCTAAAGGTTCAATGATGTCAGTATATAGGTTGTGATCCCCTGAAATGAATTCCCAAAATTTTTGTCCACACAATTTCAAGTAATCACCTTTATCCGGTTTTCGATCCTTTTCAAACAACTGATATTGTGTTGGCTTTATATTTTCCCGTGCTAGTTGATAATACTCCGGCAAAATTTCAATACCGACGGAATTTCTCAATAACTTTTGAGCGACTTGACACGTCGTACCAGACCCAGCAAACGGATCCAGCACCCAATCATTTTCTTCCGTAAACAACCTTATAAACCATTCAGGCAACGACTTCGGAAAAACGGCACTGTGTTTGCGGTTTCCTGTTTCCGTTGCTAAGTGCAAAACGTTCGTTGGATATGCCATTTTTCGGTCAACCCAATTGGAAACGTTCTTCCCAAATCCTCTCCCTACTTTCGAGGTGTCCCGATTCTGGTCTGTCTTGCTGAGATTTTTCAATCTCTTCTCTGCCCAATCACCCATCGGCACCATGACAGCCTCTTGATACATATTGAACCTTCTGGTTTTATTAAACTGCAAACATCTCTCCCAAGCATCTCTGAATCGGTTCGGCCATTTGCCCGGATAGCAGTTCTTCTTGTGCCAAACAAACTCTTCTGTCCACAACCATCCTTGCTTTTTCATCGCGAGTATCAATTCAATAACATAAGTATGTCGTTCTCCATCAATGGCTTGCTCCTTGATGTTTAGAATGAAGGTGCCAGATGGCTTGAGGACCCTTAAAAATTCTTCAGCGCGAGGCATAAACCAATTGACATATTCATCGGGACTGATTCCGCCATACGTTGTGGATCGGCGGTCCGCATACGGTGGGGAAGTCATAATCAGATCGAATGAATCGTCACCAAAATCGGCGAGGACTTCTAAGCAGTCCCCAAGATAAAGGTCTGTTTTTATCCGTGTCATCCAATAATCTGCCTTTGTACGAAAGCATTTTACAGCATCATACCACATGTGCTAAGGGAAGCCAAACAGAAAGATTGTATAGATCAAAGTCATTCAATTGTCAGTGGGTGTTGGCAAATTGGGAGGGAAATCTGAGAGGAAAGTGGAAGAACAAGAGTTGGAAGAATGAAAAGATGCGTTTTATGGGAGAATTGAACGTCTCTGATAGCAGCTCGCGAATTCTTTGACATATAGGACAAGGTTTGGTATACTTTGAGCATTGCAAAGGTTGAGAAAACAGGAGAATTATCACCTTGAAGATTACAGATGTAAAAACGATTCTGACGGCACCCAACGGGACTCGGCTTGTTGTTGTTAAAATTGAAACAAGTGAACCCGGTTTATACGGCATCGGCTGTGCTACATTTACACAGCGTCCGCTCGCTGTAGCGACTGCAGTCGATGAATATCTCAAACCCTTTCTCATTGGGAAAGATCCGGCAAACATAGAGGACATTTTCCAGACCAGTTTCGTCAGCTCCTATTGGCGGAATGGACCGGTGCTGAACAACGCGCTCAGCGGTGTGGACATTGCCTTGTGGGACATTATGGGCAAACGTGCCAATATGCCTGTCTACCAACTGCTCGGTGGTAAATGTCGTGACGCGGCAACGCTTTACGCACACGCGGGCGGTGGGACTTTCGAGGAGGTGGAGGAGAGCATCCGCCGTTATATAGAGCAAGGCTATCGCTATGTCCGAGCACAGGTGGCGATATCAGGTTATTCGACGTATGGTGCAGGTGGTGGAAGGCGGAGTTCACCTGCTTTTGAACCGACCCCTTATGTCAATACCGTCATCAAACTCTTCGATCATTTGCGGACACAACTCGGCGATGAGATAGAACTCTTACACGACGTACATGAACGTATCCCGCCGATCCAAGCCATTAATCTCGCGAAAGGACTGGAACCGCATAACCTCTTTTTCCTTGAAGACCCGTTTGCTCCCGAAGATGTTGACTATTTTCAACTAATGCGCCAACAGACGAGTATCCCAATTGCGATGGGTGAATTATTCAATAACCCGAATGAGTACGTCCACCTTATCAAGGATCGGCTTATAGATTTTATCCGAGTCCATATCTCGCAAATCGGTGGTATCAGTCCTGCGCGTAAACTCGCCGCGTTCTGTGAATTCTTCGGTGTACGCACCGCATGGCACGGTCCTGGTGATGTCTCGCCAGTCGGTCATGCCGCTAACGTTGCGTTGGATCTCGCATGCTATAACTTCGGCATCCAGGAACAGCACGTCTTCGGTGAAAACACCAAAGAGGTCTTCCCCGGCTGTCCCGAAATTAGAGATGGCTGTTTTTGGGTAAATGAGGCACCAGGGCTTGGTATTGATTTAGATGAAGAGCTCGCAGCACGTTTCCCATTTCCAGAGGATCCACTCAACGGCAGTTGGGCACCCGTGCGGCGGATGGATGGCACAGTTATCAGACCTTAACGTGTGATAGTTCCGTAGGGGCGGGTCTTGCATCTGCCTTAATCCAAGAACCCCAACCGTTTTACCTCTGTTTGTAGGGATATCCCCGTCTTTTCACGGACCTGTTTTTGGATATAGGCAATCAAGTCCAAAACATCAGCTGCTGTGGCATTGTCGATATTAAGGATAAAATTCCCGTGTACCCTTGATACCTCTGCGCCACCGATACGATGGCCTTTCAAACCACTGATGTCTATCAACCGTCCAGCCGAATCACCGGAGGGATTCTTGAACATACATCCCGCGTTCTCTTCGGCGAAGGGTTGTGTTTCAATTTTCTGCTTGTAAAACGTTTGCATCCGTGCCGTGATTGTATCAACGTCCCCGGGTTCGAGTTTCAACCTCGCGCCTGTAGCACAGAAATAGGCATCCAAACCGCTGTGTCGGTATTCAAACGCTGCTTCAGCGTGGGTTAGGTTGACAAGTTCACCGGTATCTGTCATGACTGTGACGTTTGTAACGACATCTCCAAAACTACTTCCCCATGCACCGGCGTTCATAATCAACGCACCGCCGACAGAACCGGGGATACCGAGTGCAAATTCTACACCGCTCAAACCCTGTCGTGACATATTTTTTGAAAGTCTTGGCAATGAGAGGCCTGCGCCGACCGAAACCGTATTCCCATCAACATCCAGTTTCGCTAACTCTCCGACTAATCTGACACTGATGCCGTTGAATCCGGTATCGCTCACCAACAGATTTGAGCCACGACCAATAATTGCGACTGGCACATCCCATTGCCGATGAAAACGAGCCAGTGCTCCCAATTCGTCTACGGTGCTGATTTCAATGTAAGCAGTGGCTTCACCACCGATACCGAAATAGGTATGCTTTGCGAGGAGTTCCCCAAACCGAATCCGTGAGTCCGAATCCTTCACAATATCCAGCAACGCATCTTTCCAATTCATTAGGTACTCCCTTCTGCTCCAATTATAGCACATAGGATAGAGGGGGTCAAAACTTAAAATGAAAATATCCAGGGCTATTTAGGGTGAATGCTAAAAACACATAGACATTATCTGAGATTCATGTGAGCATACGATTTTATGAGATATTCTATGGATTTACGTCAACGCGTCCTGAAATATACCCAAGAGGAAGGTTTTCGGTCTCCCGCAGTGTGATTTACCAGGGGTTGAAAACTCAAGTCCCGCTGATGTATGAGAAACCGGGTCCCGTGGCCCTCGCCTGCTGGATCCGACTGCCTTGAAGCAACATGTCTTGGATTTTCCGGCCCCAGTGATGAGGGAACGTGCGGCTCTTTTTTAGGTGTCGCAGTCTTCTGTGTGGTATGGGCTTCGGAAACTCGGATATACTCGAAAAAAGAAAGCGATGCGATCAGAAACGACAGAGGTATCTTCAGGCGTTTGCGCTCCTTATTCAAGGCGGATGCAAAGCAAAAGACTTCAGTAACAGGTTAGATGAACTCTTATGTCCAAGGCTATCTTCAAATCACGTCGTCATCAGGGACAATGCCCGTCTCCACAAGACACCTTACACACGAGAACTTACAGAAGCCACAAGGGCGGAACTCATGTTTTTACCCCTTATTCACCCGATTATCATCCGATTGAACATGATTTTGCTAATATCAGACGAAAGTAGGAGTATCACCCTGAAAAGTCCGTTGAGGATGTTATTCACCTGTATAAGTGTTTCTAAAATCTACCATAAATACCTCTGCGAAACATTTGAAACCGCTTGATTTATTTCGAGAAAGATGGTAAATTACTTTCCAATTAGACTAATTTGGACGCTAAGGAGTTTTCTCATGGATTTAACATACACATCAGCGATTGCCGAAGTCATCGGAAAGTTAGAAGCGGGTAACCCACTTCCGGCACTCGTGCCACAGAAGGCATGGAATAGTGAACTGACAGACACCCTGGAAGCAGCGTCTCTTGACGAGCTTTTTCAGGGAGCATCGCTGAAAAATACGACGTTTGCTGAAGCCATTAAGAGCGGTCTACTCCTGTGGAACGATGCGCTGGATGAATCACATACCATCTCGCAGGGGTTAGCAGATCAGACAGGTAGCTACTGGCACGGCATCATGCACCGCCGTGAACCGGATTACCCCAATTCCAAGTACTGGTTCGGTAGAGTTGGGACACACCCAATTTTCCCAGCCTTGCGTCAACGTGCACTCGAACTTTTCAAAGAAACAGCGAGCCCATCGGACGCGCTCACAGAAATCGGAGAGGCTATCGCGGCGCAAGACAGTTGGGATTCTTACCAGTTTGTTGATTGGTGCCAAACTGCCGCAGGCGACTCCGACTCGGATGTAACCCGTTTCTTGCAACAGATACAGGCAGAAGAGATTAAGTTGCTATTGGCGTACTCCTACCGAAATGCCGTTTAACACACCAACTCACCTGCAGGAGACAGACGATGTCTCCGAGAAACGCGAGGCATCGGGTAGCGGCAATATATGGACAGCACCGGCAAGATTAGCAGCTTGTACGATGTGCGTGCGATCCTGTCTACGTTTCTGATTGACAGCACAGGTATTGTCCGCAGAGTGAATCTCCGTGGTCTTACACTTGAGAGTGCAGTTACGGAACTCGTGCGGGAAAATTGAGCGAATCAAGCACCTTGACTTCGTTAGATGAGGTGTTTTTCTGGATATCCCGCTAAGATCTTATTTAAATGGATCGGACACATCTAAGGAGGTTGACGATGTTCTTCCGAAATAAAATAACCTCACAACAAAACGAAAACAGAAATAGAGCCCTCCGTGTTCATCTTATTTGCGCGCTCACCAGTCTGGTGCTCATAGGTTTTTGTGCGAACCTCGCCAGTGCCTCCCCGGTGAAGGCAGTCTACAAATACCAGGAAATCAAGACAATTTCTAAAAATCTCAAAAAACAGAAAAAACAGGAAGATTTAGAGAAATTAGTTGAAAAATCCACGGAATTTGTCGCAGCACATCCGGAATACAGACGGGTGGATGAAGTCTATTATCTGCTGGGCAACGCCTTGGTCCAGTTGGAGCACGTTCAAAAAGGCATCACGGTTTTTGAAGAAGCCATCAAGAAGTATCCAGAGGCTCGCTACGTTGAACGTTTTTTGCTGGATTTGGGATTGGCGTATGACAAACTCGGCAATCACGACGCGGCAGATAGTGCTTATCAGAAATTGATAGACCATCCGAAATACGGTTCGCGATCGCAGGCGAAACTTGCGAAGAAACTTCTTGAACAGGACAGAACTGAACGAAAGGGTGAATTACCAAGACCCCCTGGGGCGAGTCTGGGCATGAACCCTCGCGAGTGGATAGGCAAGCCGGCACAGGACTTTCAGGTGACGGATTTGAAGGGCGAAGAACTCTCCTTGAAAGACCTCCGAGGACAGGTTGTGTTGCTCGATTTCTGGGCAACATGGTGTGGACCTTGCATCGCAGAGATACCGAACGTTAAGCAGACTTACGCGAAGTATAAAGATCAGAATTTCCAGATTATCGGTATCAGTCTGGACAGGTCAGCAGAACCCCTTGAGGCTTATACGAAAAAAGAGGAACTCGGCTGGCTGCACTATTGGGATAAAAGCCGCAAGGTGAGTACTATGTATAAGGTGCGGGGGATTCCATCAACTTTTTTGATTGACGGTGATGGCGTTATCCGCAAGACGAACCTTCGTGGACACACGCTTGAATATGCCGTCGCGGAAATGGTGAAAGAAAATCTCGCGAAACTGGCAACCCAAAAAGAGGATGCAGATTTCGAGCAGTAAGACGTTAATAAATCGGAGTGCTTAAAAAACGTATCCACCAGAAGATCAAAATATCAGAGAGATTTTAAGGAGAGGTGATGGCAGAAGTTACCTTGAAAGATGTCACCAAAATTTATGATGGTGACGTTCTGGCAGTCGAGCAGGCAGGTTTTCAGATTCCCGACGAGTCGTTTACTGTGCTTGTCGGTCCGTCCGGATGTGGTAAATCCACGATCTTGCGGATGATTGCCGGATTGGAAGAGATAACGGAAGGCGATATTTATATTGACGATGAACGGATTAACGATATTCCGCCCAAAGATAGGGATATCGCCATGGTCTTCCAAAACTACGCCCTGTACCCACACATGACGGTGTATAAAAACATGGCGTTTGGATTGAAACTTCGCAAATATCCGAAGGCGGAGATCGAACAGCGCGTCAAAGAGGCGGCGGAGATTCTGAGCATTTCGCACCTCTTGAACCGAAAACCGAAGCATCTCTCCGGTGGCGAACGCCAACGCGTCGCTGTGGGTAGAGCGATCGTCCGACACCCCAAAGTATTCCTGTTCGACGAACCCTTGAGCAACCTCGATGCGAAGTTGCGCGTGCAAATGCGGATGGAAATTAGTCGTCTACACAACCGCCTCGACGCTACTATCGTCTACGTCACACACGATCAGGTTGAAGCGATGACGATGGGGGACCAGATCGTGGTGCTGAATGAAGGGAAAATCCAGCAGATTGCGGATCCGGGTACACTCTACCATAAGCCTGCGAACCAATTCGTCGGCGGATTTATTGGCACGCCGCCGATGAACTTCATAGAAACGAACATCGTGAATAATGGCGGTAATCCGATGCTGGGATTTGAAACCTTCAAAGTAGAACTGAATGACCAACTCCAGTCGGCACTTGCCAAACTTTCAGGTGATTCGGTAACGCTCGGCATTCGCCCAGAGGATATCCACGCCGGTGAAAATGGGGTTTCTCATAGCAAGTCTCAACTTGCAAGCTACGGTGAAAATCGTGTCGAAACACACGTGGAATTGGTCGAGCCGCTCGGAAACCACGCGCTCTTATACCTCCGGACAGGAAAGAACAGTTTTGTTGCACAATCTGATCTTGTTAACATGCCGCAACACAACGCTCAAATAACCGTCAACTTCAACATGGATAAAGCCCATCTATTTCATCCAGAGACAGGAGAGCGGTTATAAAAGTGCTTGAATGTGTGCCCAGGTCTCGGTGTCTATTGGAATGCCCTCTCGTTCCCGCTTGCGTTGTTCCTCCCAACTGCGTTCACCTGGCACCCGAATTGTGTCAATCCCAGCGGCGCGTTTTGCCGATTTGAGATACCGAATAAAACGTTCTATCTCAATGCTGAACCCCGGAAATTCTCTAAAACTAGCAACGTTAATCACCAGCACAAATAACCCGTTCCCGACGCGAGCATCTTCACCCTGACTGCATCCAGCACCCGTAAGCGCGCCCGACAGGATGTCAACGATGACGCTTAGTCCGAACCCTTTGTGTTCAGAAACCGCCCCCCCGAAGGGTAATAATGCAGCAGGCGGAACACCATAAAAATCGTCTGCATTCGTCGTTGACTCGCCCTCCGCATCAATGAGCCATCCGTGTGGAAGTGCTTCGTTCCGATGCTGCTTCACCCGAATCCTTCCCGATGCCACAACACTCGTGGACATATCCAACACAATCGGATCCTGCCCGGCAACCGGCACCGCACACGCAATCGGATTGGTAGAGAGTCGTCCTTCAATACCGCCGTGCGGTGCAACGCACGTGCCACCACCATGGTCGTTTGCCATGAGCAACGCGATCATCTCAGCATCTGCTGCGAGGCACGCATATCCTCCCAATCTGCCTACTTCATTGCACCGCGAAACAGCAATTGAGCTTATATCTGTCCGTTCTGCTTTCTGAATTGCGACTTCAACGGCATGGGTTGCAATTACAGGACCAAAGCCCCAATTCCCATTTAACATCGCAATTGAAGCGGATTCGTGCAAGGTCTCCACTAAAGCACCAGGCTGAATTACCCCCTCTTCCAATTCCGACACATATTTCGGAAGGTGAATCACACCGTGTGAATCGTGTCCGACGCGGTTCGCATCCACCATAGATCGGGTTACAATTTCCGCTTCTATTGGTGGGATGTTCCACTTTTGGAAAACATTTAAACAAATAGTAGTGAGTTCTGCTGCTGTAAAGTTCGGCACTGTGTGGATCCTTATACGAGATACCGCTATTTTATATGTCTATGCTGGTGCCGTCAAGAAAATAACGTAAGTTTGTGTTAGATGCTGTCTCGTGCGCAAACCCATAGTTGAGTCCACGGTTTTTTTAAAATTCACGAAAAAAAATACACGGGTTATGAGACTTTTTTTTAAAACTTGCATTCATGTTTTATGAAAGCGCGAAACCTTTATTTGAAATTTTGAGGCTCGCAAGACTGCTTTCAACTGGAGGAATCTATGGTAAGTGTCTGATGAACAGGAGCAAGATGCAGAACTGGTCCACCAGATCCTAGAAGGAGACGAAAACGCTTTTGACGCACTCTATAGGCGACACAGGCTGCGTCTCTACCAGTTCATCGCCAATAAAATTAGTGACTGGCGTGATGCTGAAGAGCTCGTCAACGATACATTTCTCAAAGCAAAGGAGCATTTACACACACTCAATGAACCTGAGAAGGTCTTGAACTGGATGTTCCGCATCGCTAGTCAACTGGTCGCCGGATGGCATCGAAAGCACCGAAACCCAGTGCAAGGCTACATCGACGTTTATGAGGCTGAAGGTGAAGCCGCAGCGACTGCTGTTATCCATCAGGCTACCCAGGAATACACAATGAAAACAGAACTATGGACGGCCCTATCAAAAACCATAGCACAACTTCCTGCGCTAGAGCAGAAGATGTTTCGTCTGCAACTCGCAGGCAAAAGTTATAAAGAGATCGCCGAAATATGTACCGTCTCTGTGTCCACTGTAAGAAATCGGTTGTCTCGGGCAAAGAAGCGGCTCGGAGTCTGGGCGAAAGCTTGGGAAAAAGCGGATGCCGAAGGCCGCGATCTGGATCTCTCAGAATTGAATGAAAAGAAGGGTAAATCGTAATTGGTTTCCCTTTTGTGAAATCTCACTGCTGTTTCGTTTGTGACGAGTTGAGGCTATCAATTGATTTTGTTTTGGGTTTGACAGAAAATTGCTGTTTTTGGTACACTTTACCGACTGGTACTACCAAATCATGACTTTGGTTAGTCCTAATTTAGTTGCAGCATAAAATCTTTCTTCTGTGCCGCTTTTCAGTTAGCATCTTATACAACCAGAGGAATGCTAAACTCTCCAAAGTTTGGCATTCTCTACACAAACGAAGTGTCAGACAATTCCTCTGTCCGGATGCCGACAGCGGAGAATACGCACCGGAAACCCACCGCAAGGAGACATCAATATGTTGAAATACCTGTTAAAGAACAAACCTTTTATGGGTACCCTGATCTTCTGTCTTCTGATAGTTGTCGGTAGCAGCCTCTACCTCTCCCACGTCAAACGCCAAACCGCAGAAGACCTCGCCCACACCCGAGAACTCCGGAAGCAATGGGAGGAAACCCAACAACAACAGCAGACGCAAACGCAAGCACCTGTCGAGGATACCTCACAAGGCGGACACACACACGCTGATGGCACGTGGCACCCCGGACCGCACGATCAGGGTTCCCATCAAGCAACACCCTCGAGACAAACGATCCGTCCTCAGATGGTTTCCCCGATTCGTGTCTCCGGTCAATCGTCGAAAGACACTGGCGAATGGAAGGTGCTCTGGCCCCCGCCGATCCCTGGGCTAGGACAGCACTCGCCTGTGACGCTAAAACCCATCCCTGAGGCTTTCATTCGTGCCTATTTGGTTATGAGTGATGATTTGGATAGTAGCGACCTCTCTCCGGAGGAAAAAGAGAGAACCAGGCTTGGGTTTTATGCGGACTACTGGGGCGTAGATCCCGATGATCCCGAAGCATTGGTCGGCACCATGCAAGACTTCGGCAAGGCATTCCCCGAAGTCCTGAATACATTACCCCCCGAACGCGCCTATGAGGTCGCCAGAGAATTCGACAGATCACCGCACCTGTCTGGTAAAGCTATATCGGTAAAAACCTATGCGGAGGCGGCCCTCGCCGTGAACCCAAACAACATAAACGCAAGACACACACTTGCCAAGACGATCGCCGACTACGACGCGATCCTAAAAATAGATCCAAACAATCATCTTGCGATGTGGAAAATCGGTAATGCTATTTTTTATGATCGCCCGGAAGAAGCGATCCCGATTTTTGAAAAAGCGGTCGATCTGGGATCCACAAGTGCGTATGCCGGTCTGGGCCATGCGTACGAACGACTGGGTGACTACAAGACCGCATGGATGTATCACTACAAATTTGTAGAACAGGTAGGGTCTCATGCGCATTCGACCTCATTAAACCACATGGCAGCGATTGTCAGGGGTGAACCGGTGTGGGGTACGATCCGTCGTGCTTCGGATACCGAAGTTGTCCCCGATGTGGGTTCGGACGGCGCGCCTTCGGGTTCTTTTGCCACTGTGAGCGACACGGAAACCCCAACTGTTGACACCGCGCCCCGGCCCGTTGACCTCGCCGGTGAGAGCGAGGATGTTGGACGTTCAGAAGCCGCGGCGGCTGCCGCGCGCGAGGCCGCCGCCGCGGCGAAAGCACAACAACAGCAAATCCAGCAGGAAATAGAAGAATTTATCCACTGGCTGGAGCAGGCACACAATGAGACCCCTGAAGCCGAAAACTTCCTCTCGCAAGAAATGAAGAAACACCTACAGAACACAACCCCTGCTGCGTTTTCGCCGGAGCGTCTCATCCGTGCCCAAGAGACCCTGGAGAGATACGGACCCGAGGATGGGCTGCGCCGTCTGGAAACAGTCGACCCCGAGATTGCCGACCACCTCCGCCGCAATCCACCGCGGCGGGGCGCATCACCCCCGCGTCCCCGGAAGTGAACCGATTCTCAAGTTCCGACCTCAACAAAGGAGCAGACATTTTATGAAATGCAACGCACCACTTTTTCTCCACTTTTTTCTGATTCTGGCATTGAGTCTTTACTGTGGACTCGCCGCCACACACGCAACCCCCCGGGGACCCGACAAAAGTCCATCTCAACCCGGAGACGAAACGCCCTCGCAACCGGGTATCCAAATAGAGATCCCATATATCACGGACATCAAGCATGACGACGCGAACTGGCTTCCCGTTGCGGGTGAAACGATCACTGTGTCATTTAACCTTGTCAGTTTGGCGGGCAGCGCCACTGCGGATGTTACTGTGACACTGCCTGAAGTGAGTAGTTTTAAGGGCATCTGTGGCAATGTGAAGGGTGATAATCCATCGGACAATGATTTTCGGTTGCTCAGTAGTTCTAACTCGGGGTGGGAAGAAAGCGGCACGGATACGCTCACGGTTGAGGTTGCTGCGAACGACTCGTCGAAGCCGATAACGACACCGTATACGATCGTTGTCGACTGTCACGACTATGCCGCCTTTGGTGTCCTCAAAGTGGAAACGACTCGTGATGGCAATAGCATCTCCGAAGCGAGCCTCCGGCTCCCGAAGGACAACAACGAAAATGAGATTGCGGATAAGTGGGAAAACGAGAAAGGGTTTTATACCGCAGACAAAACAGAGGCGGCAAAGACCGCCCGCAAAGACGACGATCTCGGTCCGAACACGAGAAACGACCTGAAGTTCGCACCTATTGGAGATGGAATCTCTGTCTTCGACGAATACCGGGGAATGCGGTTAAAGGACGGGCAGCATCAACGGCTGAACCCAAGCACACAAGAGATTTTCGTCTATTGGGATGACGACAACGCCACCTACATCAATAACGGTGTCGGGATGGCAACGAAACTTCCCGGCATCGTCCCGTATCTCATAGATAATGAGGATCGGGCAGAGCCGGGATTGGATATTCTACGGTTTCAACACGAACATGATGCGTGGGGACTATGGGTATCTCGATGCCGATTTTCTGGAGCTCACAAAAACGCTTGCACCCAAGACCTTACGGTTCCCTGGCGGCACGGTGGGCAACTTCTATCATTGGGAGAGGAGCGGCTTTGTAGAGTCGGAGTTAAGTTCGACGACGAGTGAACGATTGAGCCAACGGAATCGTGGGAATTACGCGATGCTGAAAAAACGGCGTGCGGGTCAAATCGTGTTTGACGACTTCATGGCACTCTGTGAAAGGCTGGCGATAACGCCAGTCGTGGTTGTCAACTTGTGGACCGGTAACCCGGAGGAGTCTGCAGGGTGGGTGCAGTATGCCAAAGAGCAAGGGTATGACGTGAAATATTGGGAGCTCGGCAACGAGTATTACTTGTCGCAATACCGTGAGAAGTATCCATCTGCCTCCGCATACCTCCGAGAAGCCAAGGCACACGCTGCGGCGATGAAAGCGGTGGACCCATCTCTCAAGGTCTCAGTGCCTGCGTCTCCGATCGGTTTCCATCAGGCGGGGTGGACCGCAAAAGCCGATCAACGCCACTGGGATGCTGTGCTCGCCGCGGAGTCGGATTTTTTTGATGCGTACACGGTGCATGTCTACGCCTACAAAGCCGTGCGGAAAAAATCGCCCGAAGAGATGCGTGGGTATCTGATGGGGTGGATCACCGAATCGGTGCCGCAAGGGTTTGCGTATTATCAAAAATTGTTCCCCGAGAAAGAGATGTGGATCACCGAGTGGAATATTGCGAATCCGTTCAATCGTGTCGCCAACACGCAGTTGCATGCGCTGTATGCGGGCGATTTCTTCCTGAAGTTGTTATCTGTGCCTCAGGTGAAGCATGCCAACTTTCATGTGCTTGCGGGGCCTGGCAAAGGGTTCCCTGTCTTTTCGCCCGTAACGCCCGCGAACCCAAAGACGCGTTGGAAGCATGGGGGTGAACCCGATTCGGATGTCGGTAACACCATTCGGCGGGCGGTCTATCCCGTATTTCAACTTATTGGCGAAGCGTTTTCGGCATCGGAGATACAGTTTTCCGTCGCCATAGAAAACCCGCCCGCTCTTTTGGGTGCGATAGAATACGCCGACGAAACGTTGCCGGGACTAGTGGCAAGCGCGATCGGCAGCCGAGACCGCAAAACGCTTTTTGTGTTTGTGAGTAATCGGACAGGTTCAGAGCAGACACCCGAGATATTGATAAATGGCACGCCCTATACCGGAGATGTTGTCAATCGTTTTGTCGCCGCCGAGCGTCTGGATGCCAGCAATGGTGGGAATGCGGAGATGTCTGGGTCTGATAAAATAGAGGTACGTCTCCAAGAGTGGTCCGGTCCGGCACCGGCGTTGACACTCCCGAAAAACAGTTTCAATTGTGTTCGGCTTTCGTTGGAGGACTGAGATGCGGTTGAGTGTTTCTATTCTCCTGTTTCTGTTCTGTGTGCTTTCGTTGGACACTGCCTCGCAGCAACCTCCGGTGCCTGTCGTGACATCACCGGGGTTTCCCCATCGGCGTTCTTCGGAACCCGTAGAGAATTCCCTAAAGGCGTTCCAAGCCAGCGACTTCTACAAAACGATTATAGACAACAACCTGTTTCGTCCGTTGGGCTGGACACCGACACACCAGAGTTTCCCTTATCGCCTCATCGGTACCCTCATCCCGACAGATGGAAACCAAACGCCCCCGAAAGCCTTTCTCCAAACAACTACCGGACAGAACACCCGGACGCTGATCCTCGGAGAGAAAGTAGATGCCAACACCACCCTGATAGACATCCAGCCGAAAGTAGTGATTATCGAAACCGATGGGCAGCACCGCACGGTTTCGCTGGCCCCCCATACATTCCTCACCCCTAAACCGACAGCGGTTCGCCGGGGGCGGTAAAACCTCATGACAGATAGATTAACCGAACTTGACGAACACGCTCTGATCCAATGCACCCAACAGGGCGATACCGAGGCGTTTTCGCCCCTTGTTTCGAAACACCACACCTGCCTCTACAAACACATTCTCCGGCGTGTTTCTGACCCTGAAACCGCCAAAGACTTGACACAAGAGACGTGGTTGAAAGCACTGCGCGCCATCAACACCTTTCGCTTTGAGTCGACATTTTCCTCGTGGCTGCATCGCATCGCTGAAAACGTCTGTATTGACCACTTTCGCAAGCAGAAGCACGATACTGAACCTTTACACGCGATAGATGAACGCAACATCATCGAGATACATCCTTCACCCTGTCAAGTGCTGCTCCACAAAGAACTTCAAGAACATCTCACGGCTGCGATCGTGGAACTCCCCCCTATCCGCAGACACGTCTTTCGTCTCTACAAAGAAAATCTTCCCATCAAAGCGATCGCACTGCGTTTGAAACGCTCCGAAGGCACCATTAAGACACACCTCCGAAACGCACGACTCCAACTCCGCGAACGACTCACCATTTTTTTTAATGATTTTTAATTTATAGGCTTTCGCGCTTTGATCTATTACATCCGCAAAGGTTTCTGATATGTCTTCGCGTTCCCTTCGCGAAGAGAACGTAAAATTTGCATCAAGAACCCGACCATAGCCAAAATCCAACAGAAACGGTCAACAGTGTGAAGATTCGGAGTCATGTTATTCCGGTGACGCAGAAACTGATTCCTCTACTACCTGCCCTTCCCCTCTTTTAACAATTCCGCCAACCGATCAGCAAAACGGAGTTGACTGTCGTCCTCAGGGGCATAGCCTATTACCTTCCGTGCGTTGGCGATACTCCAAAACTTATGCGAATTGTCGCTGATGCCGTAGAAGATCTGGAACGGGATCCCGTTTTCATCCTCTATATTCTCGGTCTCAATACTCTTGACGAAGAGTTGAATCTGATCCCGGATGCTCAAATACGCGCCAAGTCCTCGATGCATCGCCTTCAAATCATCCGCTGAAGAATTCGCCATATCCGTCTCACGCGGTCCACCGATACGCAACTGGACGTTCTGTAATTTCTTACTGTCAACGTGCCCAGTCGCAAAGACAAAGCCGAGATGTTCATACGCCTCTTTTGCCCAACCGTAGAAATTATCGGAGAGTGGACGCATCTCCGGTGTCACCACATCCCATTTATCTGCCCAGATAAGCCGCTCGTAATAGTCTGCGGCATGATTGGAACTACAAACGACGACACGTCGGACATCGGTTTCAAGACAGGTTTGGTAGAGGTTATATGCCATCTGGACGTTGGCAAGCTCATTCTCAAAACTACCACCCTTAAAAGCACAATGGACGACCGCATCAACGCCTTCAAAATGGTGACGATATGCGTCTCGATTGGGATCGGTCAGTTCAGCAATCTGAACACCTTCGACCTCTTCTCCTTGTCGATTCGTGGTTTTCACATCTAACAGGACGAGCTCGTAACGTTGGCGAAATTCGAGGAGCATCCGTCCAGCGATATAGCCGGATGCACCAGTGATCAGGACTTTTCTACGGTTTTCCATTCTTTTAATTTTCCTTGTGGGTAAGTATCGATTGCTTGAATATTGGAGATCTTCGTGTTCGAATTGCCCTTTCGTATATCTACCCTACATCACATTACGGACTTACTGAATCTCCAGCTTCTCTTTACAGTGCCGAGCGAGAATTTTCATTTCTGCGATGACTTGCGCCTCGGTTTGCATCAACTGGCTAAAGATGGAGGGGATAGGTTGCCTGCTGAAAAGCCTTTCAAAGAAACCTTGTTGGACATGGAGCGGCACCCCGAAACGTGAAGTTCCAATACGGTCAGGATCCATCCCTAAGTATTCAATTGAGAGATAATGCGCAACCTTGTCCTGCGTAATGTTGACTTCATGGATGCTGCCGGTATTCCTTCGTCCGTAACTCACGAGATAGACCCTGCCACTCATCCTGCTGAGGATGGTATACCCACCCACATCGACTGCCTCATTCCAACATTTTTCAAACCCGTTTTTAGGGAGGCGTTCGCGAAGTTCTTCAGCGGAACGGACGACGAATTTATTCTGATAAGGCGTTTTGATGATAAGAAACTCTTCACTTTGGTCATTCAATGGCGGTTGCCCTATAAACAAATCAACGGAATCCAAAGTCCAGACGATACCATCTCGGATGCCCTTCGCCATGTTATGATGCTTCTCAACAAATTCACTGTTCAATGGATGCAGACGATAGGTACCACTCCCATTAAAGATACTACGCAATTTTCGACGATGCTCTATGACAGAAAATCGCTTTTCAGTGACCGGTATCTCTAACTGGAGCGTATATCCAGTATGTAAATCGGTGGCGAGATTCAGCTGGGATTGGCGAAGTTCAGCCAAGCGAGTCAAAGCTGTCTGGCTTTTCGACAAAACCCGCCCGATCAAGTATTGGCGACGGAGCCCAGGGATCTCCGTTGCCAGCCGTTCAAGCGTTGGGGCATCTAACTGCTCCAACATAATTTTATGCTCCCATCGTGTCCCGCGTTCATGCATTAAAATTTGAAACTGCTGTGCGTCACCGGCAGTTCGGATATAGCCGAGTGCTGTCCATGGATCGAATGTCGCACGGTAGTTCCCGCTGGTTTCCGAATCTCCATCCGCCAATACACAATCTCGCCGTTCATACCGAGAATAGAGTCCAAACTGAAATTCAAAGTCTTCGTAGGGTCCTAAGGCTTCACGCAAATCACGGGCAAATTCTTTCCCTCGTGCGAAACGTTTGAAAATTTGCTCGGTGTGTTTCGGTTGATTCAGTGCATCAAGGAACGTTCCAATCTGAATCCCCCCTTCCTCCAAACCTTCATCTTCATTTTTTCCAAAAACCTTGGTTTTCGTTTTAAAAGGCGGATTTCGGAGGGATACATCGCGTTGTGAAACGAGATGTAACGCCGGATCAGCTGTTACATCCTTGAGTGCAGGTGCATCCCCGAGAATTTCTGCTAACTTGACATCATCAATCTTCTCTGTCAAGTCAATGCCGCGTTTCAGTTCAGCGAAATGGATGATGTCATCAAGACGATACTGTAGTGGTGCACTCGAAGAGAGGTTATCGTAGTTAGAGCGATGGAATCGGATGCGTGGCTTGATGCGAAAGACCGGTGTGAGACCGTAATCCTTCAGTAACACATACAGCGTGACGGTATAAGAATCGGCGTGAACCTTCTGTGCCAAGATTCCATCTGGCTTTGTGTCCTGTTCCACGATTAACCGCTCTTGAACAGACTGACTATCGTTGCCGAAAATTATCATCCGATGTTCTTCTCTGTTATCATCAACTAACATTTTAATTTTCCTTGCGGATAAGTGACGGGAATTTGAACTTTGACGATCTTCGCTTTCGAGCCGCCTGCGCTGCTGTTGCAGGCTACGTCATCTTCTATAGTAAAATCCGAAATAAGTTCACACTTGTAGCAGTGCCTGTTAGGCTATGCCAGTTCAGAACAGATAACTTCACGCTATAAATGTCCAAGTCATTACGGAATCTACTATAAATCGTACAAATTCTCAAACCCGGCACCGACATTACCGAAAACCTGCCCATAAACGTAGCGGAGAGCAGCGCGAAAACTCAATCATTAAAAATCCTTTGCCGCGCTAAGGCTGCTGCACCAAGTATACCAGCATTATCCCCCAGTTTTGCCGGCACAATCTGAACCCCGCTGAGCGTATTGGGTAACGCGTATTTTTCCGCGGCGGCACGGATATCGTCTAAGAACGTATCGTCCAACGCTTCAACGACACCGCCTCCCAGGACAATCATCTCTGGATTCAAGAAATTCACAATGGAACCAATGCCAATTCCAAGATACTTCGTTACTCTTTTGAAAATTTTGAGAGTCAACGCATCGTTTGAGCGAACCGCCTTCGCCAAAACTCCACTCCGAATAGCACCAAGATCACCACCAGTGAGTTCAGAAATTATACTCTTTTTATTCTTTTTTAGAATAGCCTTCTGGAATTCCTTTGTCATCGCCGTACGGCTGGCGAGCGCTTCCAAGCAGCCCCGTGTGCCGCAGCCACAGCGAGGGCCACCCGCTTTGACGATGATATGTCCGATTTCACCGGCTGTTTTACTCGCACCGTGGAACAATTCACCTTGTAGAATAATTCCGCCACCAATACCAGTCCCAACAAAAATCCCAACGATATTCTGAAAACCTTGCCCTGCACCGAACACGTGCTCACCAAGCGTTCCCACGTTCACATCATTGTCAACAAACGTCGGAAAATTGACGCGCGCTTCCAACTCTTCCTTCAGTCGAACATTCTTCCATCGGAGGTTAGGAGCGAAAATGACAACCCCGGTTGCCGGGTCAAGTGGCCCAGGCGCGCCGATTCCGACAGCCTGAATTGATTCAGCAGCAACACCTGACTTGCGAATAGCCTTTCGAATACTGTCGGCAATCCGATCGATGACAACGGATGGCCCCTTATCTGCTTTGGTTGGGACCTTGGCTGTCCCTAAGATATTACCTTCTGGACCGATAACAGCCGACAGAATCTTGGTGCCTCCCATATCTACACCGATAACATTCTTGCTCATCATTCTTCGGGCTAGAGCCCCTATCTAAAGACAGAGGATGAAAGCCCGCCTCCTTTGTTTTTTCCTGACACAAGATCAAATATGTCAAACTATCTATGTAGTGTCCTATCGCGAGTTAGGCTGCTGTTCACTATCCCGGTGTGCGACTCGTATAAAGTTACAATACAATATGGAAAAGAAACAGGCAGTTGCTTTGCGTGTAATGGATGCGAGGATACAAAACACCCGATCCGTTATGATGCTGATTTTATGAATAGCGAGTTTTCAGTTCGCAAGTAGCACTGAAAAGCGATAGCAACTTCTGTTTGAAACCCGCGGCGGAGAATTGATCCCACTTTTCCAAAAACGTTTCATAATCCACGCTGCGGGTCATCTCTGTCCGAGCAATGAGCCTAACAATACCCGGAAGCACAGCAATTTGTCTTTCTCCATTCCCCAATTGAGAGACATAATCCGCTAAAACCGCTAAGACAACATCAGCGTCATGAATATCACCTAGTATCTCCTGTAAATCAACGATCATCGCCAGAAATTCAGTATAAATGTTGACCGCTGTCTGCTGACTGCCATCTTGGTAAGCCACCCGAAAAATTTCCATCGTATACCGGAGACGTTTAATGGAAATCCGCATATTGTGGAGTTCCTCGCGTCTGGTCTCATCCCGAATGAACGGTTCCCACGTGTAGACCTCTTCAAGCCTTTGTGGGAGAATGACACGTGCATTCTCGCGATAACTCTCTAGCGGTTCAACGCCGATGACCTTATGTGCCTTTGCCATTTTTTAATGATACCTTGCCGATACATAACGATGTTTGTGGCTTCGCGTAACCCAGGAGCATCTCATTAAAAATCTTCTCCCACAAAGAATTCCAAAAACTCGGTTTCAAAATCGGCTTCCTCCAATTCCTCAAAGAGCATCAGCATCGGTTGCCGTGCTTCCTTGTGTTCTCGTTGTAGATGCTCAATCAATCCGCGAATGTCAGTCTGCTCCACTTCGGTCAGACTTGTTAATTCGTTCCGAAAGTGAGCGATTAGGACATCCAGATCCCGCACGGCTCCCATCGTTCGGGTTATTGCTCTTACCATTTTGTAATATTTTTTGAACGGCTTCTTCGGAAAACAGTCTGCGAAATTGTCCATCGCGGCTCGTAAGCGACGCGAGGTGACTCGCATCTCGTGGACAAACTCGATATCAACTCCCTCTTTAGCACCCTCCTTGTAGGACATCATCTCGTGAAAATAGTTCACGATTATCTGCCGAGCACAGGCTTCCAACGTTTCGTCAGGCAACATTCCCTTAACTTCCGGTTCCGTAACCATTTTCCCATCCAATTTTTGACTATCGCCTCTGATCATCGTTCACGATGGTTTTACTGGAGTCCATGAGGTTTAAGAGTCTGCTCGGTATCGTGTGTGGGTATGATTGTTTGGCCCTGCATCAGAATTTCGCGCGCTGGCGGAGGAAATGATCCGTGAGGACGAGTGCCGCCATTGCTTCAACAATAGCAGGGGCTCGCACTAAAACACAGGGATCGTGTCGTCCACTTGCCTCTAACGTCACCTCATTCCCCTGCATATCAACTGTCTGTTGCGGTCTACCGATGGTTGCCGTCGGCTTGAAAGCGACTTGGAACAGAATATTTTCGCCGTTTGAAATACCGCCCTGCGTGCCGCCGGAATTATTCGTGCGGGTCCGAATTCGGTCAATCTCACCACCTTTTTCCATATAAAAAGGGTCGTTGTGTTCGGAGCCGGTCATTGTGGTTCCCTCAAAGCCAGAGCCGATCTGGAATCCCATCGTTGCGGGAAGAGACATCATTGCTTTCGCCAAATCCGCTTTGAGTTTGTCAAATACCGGTTCCCCGAGCCCTACAGGGACATTCCGAGCCACTGATTCAATAATACCACCGAGGGAGTCTCGTTCAGACCGTGCCTGATCAATGCGTTCTGCCATCTTTGGACCAACAATCGGGTCCGGGCACCGCACAGGACTCGCTTCTATCTCTTCAAGCGTCACCATGTTTGCATCCACTTCAGCTGCCAATGTATGAATCTGCTTGACGTAAGCAAGCGTTTCGGTTCCGGACACCTCGCGCAAGACTTGCTTGGCGATTGCTCCTGCCGCGACGCGTCCGATAGTTTCCCGTGCGCTCGCTCTACCGCCACCTTGCCAGTTACGGATACCGTATTTCTGCTGGTACGTAAAATCGGCATGTGAAGGTCTGTAAAGGTCTTTCAGATGATTGTAGGCTGAGGGACGCGCGTCTTTATTCCACACTAACATGGAGATAGGTGTCCCAAGCGTCTTGCCCTCAAAGACCCCGGAAAGTATTTCAACGGTATCGCTCTCCTGACGCGGTGTCGTGAGATGGCTCTGACCCGGTCTCCGTCGATCCAGTTCAAATTGGATTGCGGATATATCCAAGTCGATTTGTGGTGGACAACCGTCAACGACAACGCCAACAGCTCCACCATGCGATTCGCCCCAAGTCGTAATCCGAAAAAGATGACCGAACGTATTCATTGAGTTCTATAGGCGCGCTTTGGAAGCGTGCGCCCGACTTTTAGGATTGTATATTTTCAACATCTTATGGTATAATATACTAAATTTTGTCGTAAAAAGCAAGCACTTTAAAGGACTTTATGCTGTCGATTTCCAAACGTTATATCGCACTACTCCTGATTTTTATAGGCATTGTGTTCTTATGGAACACCTTGTTTATATACCCTCTCAAAATCTTCGTTGTCTTTATACATGAGGTAAGCCACGGGCTCGCGGCAATCGCAACCGGCGGTCGTATCGTAGAGATTCAGATCAACCCGCAGCAGGGAGGACACGCCCTGATACAAGGAGGCTCTCGGTTTTGGACGTTGACCGCAGGCTATCTGGGGAGTCTACTTTGGGGTGGACTCATCCTACTCTTAGCAGCGAAAACCCGTTTCGACAAAGCGATTAGCATCCTTATCGGTATCGGTATGGTGGCTATCTCTATCGGCTATGGCGAGAGCACTTTTACTTACCTGTTCGGCATCGGCTTCGGCGTTGCGCTAGTCGCTATCGGTTTCTATCTCCCAGAGGCAGTCAATGATTGGGTGCTCCGTATTATCGGTGTAACGAGTTGCCTCTACGCGATTCTTGACATCAAAAGCGATATCTTGGACAGATCCCACCTCCGTTCGGATGCCCGAATGCTCTCGGAGATAACAGGCATCGCGACTGAGATTTGGGGGGTACTATGGATTCTCATTGCAATTGGACTTACTTTATGGTTTCTCTATCTCGCCGGCAAAACCTCGACTGATCAACAAACATCCACCGAAGAAATCTCTAATTGATAGGGCAGTGATGGCCGATGCGCACATCAATTCAGGCAACCCATATTAACCGAACGGACGAAAACGCCCCGATGACATACCACTGAAGAAAAGAAACCAGACACCGAGCCCCAATAGGAAAAGCGGCACGCAGATAAGCACTATGAGAATCAAAAATCCCCATATCCACGACTTCTTGGATTTGGCAACCGTTGCCAACCGTGCAAGCAAAACACCCCCACATATCATAACTATAACAACAAGAGCGAATACCACCATCGTCACCATTTCCAACTATCTCCTTCTATCGATCTGACCGTAGCGATGGATAAAAATAAAAGATATGAAACATCCCTCAAAAAGTCCTATTACGCTACGTGCGACGCTGATCGGCATCTTTCTCATTCCCTTTAATAGCTACTGGGTCCTACATCTGAGTTACATCTGGGATTCCAACCGACCTACGAGTTTAGCATTACTGTTCAATGTCCTATTTACGTTGCTTGTCCTTATCGGCTTCAGCGCGGTCCTGCGTCGCTTACATCCAAAATTGGCTTTTACGCAAAGCGAATTGTTAACCATCTATGCGATGCTGTGCCAAGCCTCTGTTTTCGCAGGTCGAGATATGCTACAAGTCTTGGTCCCATTGATGGGTAACGGTTTTTGGTACGCAACAACCGAAAACGAATGGGCACAACTCTTTCATCAGCATCTCCCCGAATGGCTTGTCGTCGAAAAACAAGAAGTCCTACAAGGCTTCTATAAAGGTGAATCCACATTCTATCTTCAGACAAACATAGAGGCATGGCTGTTGCCAACACTAATCTGGGTGGGTTTCTGTCTCATCATCGGGGTGACAATGCTCTGTCTCAACGTGCTCTTACGCAAACAGTGGCAGGAACATGAACGACTCACCTATCCGATCGCACAACTTCCTTACGAAATCACACGAGCCGCTTCAAATGTAAGAAACGCCGTGCGAACTACATCCCATCTATTTTTCAATAAACGGATGATGGTTGTCGGGTTAAGCATCGCTGCCGTCTTGAATCTTCTCTATAGTCTACACCAAATCGATCCTGTTTTCCCCACAATTCCACTGTATCGCGGATTCCGACTTCCCGACAAGCCATGGAGTGCAATGAACAATCCGGGTTTCCGTATCAGTTTTTTCCCTTTTGCGATTGGCGTAGGTTTCCTGATCCCACTGGATTTAGGGTTCTCCTGCTGGTTCTTTCACCTATTTTGGCACTTCCAACGGATTGTCGGTGAGATGTTCGGTTGGCGCGGCGCTATCGGATTTCCGAGAGAAATGGCGCAGATTCGCGGTGTATGGATAGCCCTATTCCTCTGGACTTTGTGGATGGGACGCGCCCATGTCAAAGTAGTACTACAGACGATTTTCAGTAACCGATCTCCTGCCACGAATGATGAAGGCGAAGCATTACGGTACAGGACAGCCGGTATCGGGGCACTCGTCGGATTCATCCTAATTATGGCGTTCTGCCTCAAGGCAGGGATGTCGCTCTGGTTTGCGGGTCTATTCTTCGCACTCTATTTCGCCATGTCGGTCACAATCACCCGCATTCGCGCAGAGTTGGGACCCCCGGCACATGATCTTTACAACGCCGGTCCAGATTTACTCTTAACAGATGCACTCGGGACACGGCGGATCGGGAACCGGAACCTCTCCGTAATGTCGCTCTTTTTCTGGTTGAACCACCTCTCTTACCGGGCACACCCGATGCCGCACCAACTGGAAGGCTTGAAACTCGCACATCAAACCCGTTTCAATCCAACCCAACTGCTGTGGGTGTTAGCGATCGCTATTTTTGTGGGGGCACTCTCTGCAGCTTGGGGACACCTACACCTCTCCTATGAAGTCGGATTAGAACAAGCACGTTCGTGGTATGCCCGGGCTGCTTTCAACAGGCTCGCGGGATGGCTCTATAATCCAAGCGAAACGAGTATCAGTGGGATGCTCTATACCACCGGCGGATTCGCTTTCGCCGTCAGCCTTTTGCTCTTACGGTGGCGATTCGTTCAGTGGCCCCTACACCCTGTCGGTTATGTTGTTTCAAGTTGGTGGACCTTTACTGGACTCTGGTTTCCACTTCTCATCAGTTGGATTATTAAACGGATTTTACTTTCAACGGGCGGTGTTCGGTTGTATAGACGTTCTATTCCCTTTTTCATCGGTTTGGTCATTGGAGATGTGATCGTCGCTTCTATTATTAGCATTCTGGGACTGATATTCGATTTTCGTGTTGTCTATCTGAGTTGGTGATACTCCCTGCTAAGAGGGCAGGAAAAACCGCTTGACACCTAAGATATATTGGTGTTAAACTTTTCGTGCAGAAATGTGTGAAGGCTTGTGTCTTTCATCTTTCACGTATTTTTACAAAACAGGAGCGTTTTGGATGAAAAGATTTATTGTTATTATACTGGTTATAGTCGCGCTTTGTGTTGCATGGAGTCTTTACTTGGATTATCGGACAAATACTTTTATAGAAACACTTCCAAAAGCCTCGACTGAAAAAATGCAGTCGGCCGACCAAACCCAACCTGCGTTCACCACGACAGATGAAAATCAGGAAATTGTTCAGACAGACCCTTACCTATTAAATGAGACAACAGTAGAGGCGGAGCCCCTGTCAAAGGACCCTCAAACTGAAACGTCTGCTGAGGCACAACGACTTGATACTCAGGCAGATGATAATTGGAGAGCAGATGACAAGCCAGTTGCTCAGACTCGCAAGCCCGACCCGTGGGGAGAAAAAAACAACTCAATCCACTTCTCCGAGATGTCAGCCGACAAACGTGCTGATCATCTCCGAGACTCATGGATAAGAATGTTTGGGGATATTCCAGAGGTTCATACGGCTTCGGATTACCTGCGAAAAACGATGAAAAAGGAACGTCTGACGATTGATGAAGTGATAGCGGGCTTAGAAGCTTCGCATTACTTGTTCCCAAAAAGCGGTTTCAATATACGGTTAGAACACTATAAAAGCATGAAAGAAATGGGGATACCCCTTCTCTACCCTGATAATGTGGAGTGACATGCCTCTGTAGAGATCAATAGGTATTAAACGGAAAGTAGATTGTCACGTAACATGTCGTCCAGAATGGTATAATTGCGTAGTATTATGCATCTGTATTATTCCTTAGTTTTCAACCATCCATAAAGCGGCGAAACCACTGCCATCTACATACAATGGACACAACAGATTTATCACTCAGTGTGAATATCGGCGGGATTCAGATGCGAAATCCTGTCATGACGGCATCCGGAACATTCGGCTATGGCAGTGAATACGCCAATTTCGTGGATCTAAACCGACTCGGTGCGGTTGTTGTTAAAGGCGTTACGAGCGTACCATGGCCCGGCAACCCCATGCAACGCATCATGGAAACCCCATCCGGCATGCTGAACGCGATCGGACTCCAAAACGTCGGTGTAGATGGCTTCATTTCGGAGAAACTCCCCTATCTGCGTGATTTCGATGTGCCAGTGATTGTCAACGTCTGTGGCAAAACCGTCGAAGAATACCTAATCGTAACCGAAAAATTGAACAACGCGGCGGGTGTTACTGGTATAGAACTCAATATTTCCTGTCCGAACCTCGACTGTGGAGGTATGAGTTTCGGTGTTGATGCCACATTAGCACACGAACTCGTCAAGGAGGTTCGGGCGAAGACTCATCTACCGCTATTGGTAAAACTCTCCCCAAACGTCACAGATATCACGCTAATTGCTCGTGCTGTTGAGGATGCGGGTGCAAACGCACTCTCCGCTATCAACACACTTCTCGGTATGGCAATTAACGCTGAAACACGGCGACCCGAACTCGCAAACGTGACAGGTGGACTCTCAGGGCCCGCTATAAAGCCGGTGGCATTAAGATTGGTCTGGGAGGTCTATAAAAGTGTGTCTATCCCTATCGTTGGGATGGGAGGCATTATGACTGCAACAGATGCCGTCGAATTTTTCATTGCTGGGTCATCCGCCGTGGCGGTCGGGACAGCGAACTTCGTCAACCCACAGGCACCAATAGAGGTGATAAAAGGTATTCACGCCTACCTCAAAGAAGCAGATATGCAGTCAATCAAGGAATTAGTGGGCAGCTTACAACTCGATTCATAACCGTTTTTGAAAAACTGGCGCATAAGCATAAGGTGGATTTACAACAGACGCTGAGAGGAGAAAAATGAGGCATCTGGTAACACTCGACGATTTGTCGAATTTTGAAATTGAACAAATCTTTCGACTCGCCTCAGGCATGCAGTCACAACTGGAGACATGGGCAGGGATATGCCGCAGTAAATTGCTGGCAACCCTCTTTTATGAACCGAGCACTCGGACCCGACTTTCGTTTGAAAGTGCGATGGAACGTCTCAACGGCGGCACCCTCGGTTTCGCGGATCCACAAGCGACTTCTGTCACCAAAGGAGAAACTCTCGCCGATACTGCTCGGATGGTGACGAATTATGCTGATCTCATCGTCGTGAGGCACAATTGGGCAGGTGCCGCGCGCGTCATTGCACAGCACACACATATCCCAGTCATTAACGGTGGTGATGGAAGCCATACACATCCGACACAGGCACTCGCGGATCTTTATACCATTATACAGCGAAAATCAGAAATAGAGGGGTTAACTGTCGGTATTTGCGGAGATCTTCAGTTTGGACGGGCGGCACACTCCTTTGCCCTTGCAGTCGCACGATTCGGCGGAAACCTAATTCATATCGCGCCGAAACCGCTACAAATGCCACCTTGGGTGCTGGGACAACTGGAACAATCTCACAGGCAGATACCGCTTGAGGTAGAAAGCATTGCAGAAGTCATTGACAAATTGGATGTCATCTACGTCAATAGACTTCAAGAGGAGCGACTCCCGCCGAATATGGATGCCCCTGCTGTCCGTGGAAGTTATCTGTTGAATGCAGCAGTCATGAAGAATGCCAAACCTGATGCGATGATTATGCACCCACTTCCCCGTGTCAACGAACTCGCCTATGAATTAGATGACGACCCGCGTGCAGCGTATTTCGAGCAATCCGCGAACGCAGTCCCGGTTCGGATGGCACTGATCGCGAGCCTTGTGGGACTGGAGCAACTCATCTTGACACAACCTCCAGAGCGAGACATCGCTCCTGCTACACGGACATGTGAAAACACAAACTGCGTCACTCATCATGAAACCTACCTAACTCCTGAACGTGAAACGTTTAAGGGGCATGTTAAATTAGACGCATGCGCCTACTGCGGAAACCTATTCCCATAAGGCAACCATACACAATTTATACATTCCTTTGCTGTTCTGATCGCCTCATCGAGGTGGACCTGGCAACTCCAAAATAAGATCTTCGCGGCGTTCTCCGACCTTCAGGACGAACTCCTCTAACCCTGTGGAAAGCCCTTTATAGTTCGCAGACACTGTGTAGGATGTTGTTCTATCTCTCTCCACATACTGTATAAAGTACCCCTCGGCATCGGTCTGTAATGTAACCCCGATACTTCCACTACGATTTCCATGTAAATCTCGCGTTTTTATGGTAATTCCCACTTCCTTGTTCACCAAGGGGGTGCCATCTGCAAAACTAATTTTCGCGCGAATTCGCATTCGGAGTCGAACTGTGACCTCTACGTTTTCGATCCGCACACCTGGCGTGATAGAAAAGGTATCCCGAGTGAAAGGAAAACGCCGCAGATCCTTCGGATGATAGGTAAAATCTCCGATTTTGATGGACAAGAGTTGATGTTCCGTCTCAGGAGACAGACCATCCCGATACCCAGGGGCCAGCATAAATTGGAATTCTCCGGGATGAATATCCGTGATGGAGAAATACCCTATATCATCGGTTTCTGCTTCTAAAACTGAAAGGTAGGTCCACGCCCCAGTATTATCGTCAATTTTGAAGGGCCGAATGCCTAACATAAGCCCAGCAATCGGATTTCCAGTTTCATCAACAACGCTCCCTGAAAAACTCGCTGTGTCTTCTATCACGGTTTCCGATAACGCAATGGAAGATGTATCCTCCGTTTCACCGCAACCCAGTAAGGCGCAAATCACGAGGGAAATAACCACAATTCTATACAACAGGTTTTGGCAATTCACCAATCAACTCCTTTTTATGCAAGCAGCACGTTCCACACACTCTATCCAAGTCAGAGCATCAAATTGAAAAACATACGCCTAACATCAACGCATCATAGAGTTTGTGGTGCGGATTGACAAACTTAATTGAAAATTGCCCTCGAAAAATAAACATTAAACGAAACCGTAGTCGATGCAAACTATTATTTCCCCTCAGTAGGAGAACCCTCACGCCTGGCCGGCTTTTCAAGGATTACCATATCAGTCGTCCGCCTGATAACACCCTCTACTTATCCGTAGATTTCGGAGTCGGGGACACCGTAGAAACCAATCCATCTTTTTCTATCACCGCCCATCGTGCCATGCGCCAGAATGGACTTTCAGGACCCACGGACTGCCATTCGCCCTGTCTAAAGGTGACCACGGCATAATCCTTTTCGGCATCCAGAAGTCCATCGGGCAAACTTGGATGGGTCGCCCAATTAGTGTAGGTAACGGGTTCACCGCTATCCCACTGCCATTTTCCTTCCTCCTCTACATCAGTGAGCCCGATCCAAAAGGGTTTGCGCGTAAAGATTACCTCGAGCCAGTGTTGCTCCGCTTCATCGTTGATAGAGACGAGGTGCCCACCTTCGGCAACAGCCTTGCGTTGGGCATCCTGCCAGTCTTCACAAAGAATCTTTTTGTAAGCGTGCCCATTCGTGGGATTAATTATCCATACACTCTTTGCTGTCGGAGGAGCGGGGGTCTGATGGAACTTAACGTTACCAGGGGCTGGAACCTTATCAGCGGAAGGTTCAATAGGATCTGGCTTACCCTCAAGTGTTAAGATAATCTCCTCAGGTTGCACGCCATCTTTGAGCAGAAAGGGACCAGCACCCGCAGAAAGATCGTTATATTCTACGGATAGTGTATAGAATCCAGGTTCGTCAGTATATTCCGTAAAGTACCCCCCAGCGTCCGTAAAAAAATTGGTACTATGGGTTCCCCCGTGATTCGGTCGGAACTCATGACTCTGTTCCATAGTGAGATCCGCTTCGGCGTTCGCAAGGGGTGTACCATCGGCGTAGACAACACGTCCACGAATCCGAAGCCGTGATTTAACGGTAACTTTGACATCTTCAATAATCACACCGGGTTCAAGAGCAAACGTAAGCCCCTCAAAAAAGTGGTGCGCTCCTACATCGAAGAAGGTAACCTTTCCGACTTGAATAGAGACAATTTTCTTATCCGGCTCGCGGTGGTTATGTCCGATGAACTCTGGACGAATCTCACCTTCTGCTGGAAATCTCTCCGGGTCAAACATCTCAAACGTATCCCCCAAGGGGGCTGGAATTACGATTAATTGAACAAGCCCCGGCTGGATATCGATGACAGTGAAAGCTCCTGCTGAATCAGTTTCTCCCTTGGATAAAGAGGTTGGGAATTCTCGTGCCGGTGCCAGCAAACCACCGTGTCGTTGCATAGGTTGAATGGCAAATGTAAAGCCAGCAACGGGATTATCTTCTAAATCGACGACTTTCCCCGAAAGCCCGCTAAACGCCTCTGCCGTCTCTTCAATGCCTGTCCCGACACACGAAAGTATCAATGCCAGTACAACCAAATTTGGTGTAAGATAGGTCCCTTTCATCTCAATACCTCCTCATGTATCGCTGTGCTTTAGTGCCTGTCAATAGCATCGTCTCATTCAGATGTCCCAACGGTGAAACGCTCTTTTTCCAGAATCGCTCGTTCAGTCAGACGTGCAAGAGGACTGCCGTGGCGTGCCTCCTGCCATTTCCCTGTCAATCCGATGAGAACTGTGTGGTTTTGACTGGTGTCATCGACGTGATCCGCCCCTTCACTGCTGACAGTCTTTTCTGCTGAACTCCAATTGGTATACGTGACAGGTTCGCCGTTATCCCAGTGCGGATTCTCCACTTCTGAAGCGTCAGTCAGTCCAATCCAATAGTTTTCACGTCCAAAAACCTCAAGGATCCATTCCTGCTCCGCCGTATCGTTGATAGAAACGAGGTGCGCTTCTTGTTCAACAGCGCGGGTGCGGGCTTCCTCACGGCTTTCGCAATAAATCCTTTTATAGGCATGTCGGTTTTCAGGATTGATCGCCCACATCCCTTGGCGATCGCGGTTCCGCGCCGCCCGAAAGTCTTCTCTATTAGGGACGCGAGCAACCGCCCGGTCGGGCTCAGGAACCGACTTACCGTCGAGCGTCAAAACGAGTTTATCATAACGTTCTCCGTCTTCAAGCAATATTTCCTTGGACGTTGCGGACTGTCCCTGATATCCTACGGAAACAGTGTAATAGGCAGATCGGCTCACGTACTCCACAAAGTAACCATCAGCATCAAGGTCCCTCGTGCCACCTCCGCTGCCGCCGCCTCCACCCTCCCTGCGGCGTTCCATCCTAAAGCTGATTCGTTCATTACGAAGGGGAGTACCATCTGCAGAAAGAACCAGGCCACGAATCCGCATCCTCACACGAACGGTTATTTCCACATCTTCGATACTTGCTCCCGGCGCAATCGCAAATGCGATACCACCAAAATGCCTCTGTCGGTCATCAACATAGAAGGATACACCCTCAATTTTGGCGGAGCGAATTTCATACGCTGCCATACGAAAAGGAAGTAACACCAACCGAACTGCAGACGACGTAATATCGTTAATCAGAAACTCACCGACTTCATTCGTTATCGTTTGTTGAGAAGGAAGCAATACAGGTTCACCTTGGCCTTGAGGTGCGGTTATACTGAACGACAGAAGGGCTAACGCAACGCCAGAAATGGGATCTCCTGCCTCATCAACAACCCGACCGGAGAACGTCGTAGCAGCACTCTGAAGAGACCACAGAAACAGAAGCGCAATACTGGTGATAAAAGTTACAAAGGAAAGGGCATAAGAACGGTTCACTGTGCAGGTCTCCTTTTGTGAATTTCAAGGGCTTCGTTCAAAACGGATGTTCATGGATCCGAAATCATATAAGTATCAACTTGGATTATAATTAACCCAAGTTGCCAGTTCTGTAGCATAGGAAATCGGAATTAGTCGTTTTGGACTTAAAGCTGAGTACGACACACTGCAAGGGACATCATGGCGACAATCTCACTCACGAGTTTGAGAATAATACACAATTTTAGCAAAATGTCAAGTTGTAATTTTCTTAAATCCAAAACGCCTCATCCCGAAACATAATCTAACCGTCAATGTAGGTGTGGCCATTGATGTTGATTGACAGTTCGTTCAAATTCAGCAGCTCGTGCTGGGTTTCCCTCTCGCTACAACTCGTGGCTGTGTCGTGTGTGACTTGTATCCGATACATATACGCGGTCTCATATAGACATGTTTGTCTCCTTATCGTAATCCTAAAAATTGGTACGGATCGTACCCTTTGTCTTCATAATCTAACGTGAGTTTGATAATAAAATTTCAACACTTTAGATTGAATGTTTCCCTCCGCTTGCGCGGGGAGAATGGGGGTAGAAGAATAGCGTGCCCCCAGCGAGTTGTAGACGAAGGTTTAATCAAACTCACATTGATATTACCTATGTGTTTAACAGATTACACAAAATTTTGGAAAAGGTCAAGGTGTTTTTTAGGAGCATCAGCTTGTAGAAGGGATTTCTAATCGTGAATCGCCTCGGCAGATAAGGTCTCCGGGAAGTGCAGTTCGGAAACCATACCCATGGGAATGCCCGATTAATTCTGAAATCTACCATAATTAGCCCTGAGGTATTTCAATAAAAAAAACTGACCGAAAATAGCGAGGATTGCGAACCGACGTGTCTCCCGTTTACGAAAGCGTAATCTAACCCGATATTGCCATACCGGTAGCCGAATCCCGCCGTGAATCCATCGGTAAACCGCCACCCGCCGCGAAGTGCA
>RKRR01000005.1 GCA_007571305.1 Candidatus Poribacteria bacterium
TGGTCATGGAGATTTGCTGTGGTTTACACAACTTTCGGCTAAACTTTAGACCTTGGGCTTATCATACACAGCTTGAGTAAATCATTATAATGTCTATTGAAAAACTTGGAATTGACGCATCTGAATCCTTGCGGCAACCTGTTCAATCCTATGCCCTTCAAAAATGGCAAGATCCGCGTATTGCTGGTGCAGATGTTCGCTGGTGTAATGTATCCGATGAAGCGCGACGCATTTTTATGCAGTGGATTACGAAAGAGGATCTCCGTTTTTTTTTCGACGTTGTTGCCAAAGCCTGCGGGGATCCAAAATTTGCGTATCGAAAAGCGTTTTGGTTGGCGTATCTTGAACACATTGCCTTTTGTCGCCCGGTGTTACGTAGAGAAGCCGAATATTTATTTGGCAATGACCCGCAAGCCCTGCAATACTATCGGAACCGTCGTCCTGCAATACTAAGAGGAGGTAATAGAGATCAACACGCTTTTATCATTCAGATGGCCGACTATACGTTTGTTGAGTTTAGCACGGCCGGAGCATGCTATGTCTACTCCAAAGATAACCTCCCCTTTGAATTAGGGGACACAGAATATCACATGGAGGAGTTACGTTCCCCGTTATGGGCCAAAAGTCGAGTGATTCACAAAAGTTCAGAGAGGTATTCTTGGCAAGAAGAATTTGCATCCTGGTTAGCAGATGAGATTGATACTCAGCCTTTGCGAAGTTATCGATTAGATGGACGGCCTAATCCTCATACCATCAACGGGAGTGATATATTCAATGAAGAATTCCGCTTAGAGTTAGATACTCTATTCGAAGAGTATTTGAGGAGGAAATGAAGGTAACGCTGATGCTAAACCTATTCCACAAAAACAAACCAGAACTACCACAATTCAACTGGAAGGAAACACCATCTGGGATCCAGTTTACTGCTCCATTAGATGACATTTCTTTTATCGAGTACGTCAACAACTTGCCACCAGATGCTTACCATGCACAAGCACAATGGCTACTGCTCAAGGAGTTACTTGATAACGGGCAAGCAGAAAAAGTGGACTCAGGAATTCACATTTCGTTTGAAGAGGTATGTCGCCTTGAGTCCGTTGAGCAGGAAATGTTGGGTCTACCAGAACCCTACCCATTTCAAATTGAAATTCGATCCGATGGTACCCTCGACCAGACAGAATTTCGCTACAACTATCAATTCCTAAAACCCGATTTGAAGCCTTTGCACCCAACCCGAACCGGTTGTGTGTTACGCTTAACTGAGACGTGGGCATATCTCCTAACGGATGAACAGTTCATGCTTTTGGAGGCATTAGATGCATTTAACACGCGAGACATCGCGGACAAAGATTTTCAAGTAAATCTCCTTGAATTTTCGAAAATTAAAGGACTTACGAAAAGGACAAGTACTTCACTAGATCTTTACCTGAACCGAGAGGAGGTCTTCGCACCGAAAACTGTTCGCTTGCGTTTACGCGAATCCGGCGATGGTATTGAAATAATCCCTGATGTCGCTGATGTTGACAGCGAACAATTTGAGGGTGCATTTGATAAATTCCCAAATCCACAAACCGTATACAACTTTTCCCAATCTGATGGTGCCCGAACCCGCGTTCTCTTTGAAGAAAAACAGCGAGAGGCGTTGCAAACCCTTAAACAGCATCGGCGTGTATCTCGTGAACAACTCGCGGATATCGCGAAACAACCACAGGCATACTTTGATCCGGAAGTCGTTGAACTCGATCCTACAGATGAAGCCCCATCCTTCAGTGAGCGCGTCCGTGAAATCGGCATCTACCAACCGAGGGTTTATCCATTCGTTTCACCATACAAAAGTGAATGGATTCCCGGTATTTTGGTTGAAGATGAGTCAGGAAGACGGACGAAGCTGCAGATTAAAACCGAGGAAGAGTTCACAGAGTTGCAGTGGATGATTCACGAAGCACAGCGGACAGATCAAAAGCAGATTCAATGGAAAGGACAAGCACTTCCTGTTCCTGATGTTGAAAAACATCTTCCATTCATCGAAAAACAACTCAAACACCGCAAGAAACCGACGCGCTCCGAAAAAGAAAAATCGGAGACCACGGTTTTAATCATTGAAGAAAACATTGAAGAGACAGATTACATTGAAAAAGCATCCAGTTCATCAATAGACAATCCGTTTCGACACCTTCTGGAACCTACACCAAATTTGAAACAAGAGGTTGAACTCCTACCCCATCAAGAAGAGGGAATCGCGTGGGCACAACAACTTTGGGAAAATAAATATTTAGGCGGTTTGCTTGCTGATGACATGGGGCTTGGCAAGACACTACAGGTACTCTGTTTTCTGGAATGGCACCATGCAAAATATCGTCAGCAAGGAGCACAACGTAAACCATACCTCATCGTCGCACCGATTGCACTTTTAGAAAATTGGGCGTCGGAGTATCCGAAGTTTTTTGATAAAGGTGCATTGGATTTCATTACATTATACGGAAAGGCATTGCAAAACTTCAAGTGTGATCCAGCCGAGGCAATAGACCTTCAAACTCCAAAGATTGAAGGAATCGAACGGCTCCAAGAATTACGCAAACGCCGTGGTGCCCTCGATGTCAAACGTCTCCAAAACGCCGATGTTGTACTAACGACCTATGAGACTGTTCGCGACTTCCAACTGGACTTAGGCTTAATTCCGTGGGCAACAGTGGTTATTGATGAGGCACAACGTATCAAAACACCGGGGACACTTGTCACAAACGCCTTGAAAGCACTCAAGACCGATTTTCGTCTCGCTATGACAGGAACGCCTGTCGAGAACTCGTTGATGGATTTGTGGTGTATCACGGATTTTGTAGCACCGGGCTATCTTGACAGTGCGAAAAGTTTTAATAGTGAATTTTGTCGCCCTCTTAAGAATCCTGAAATTGACATTCACGAACTTGGCAATCGGATTCGCGACCGCATCGGGATTTATCTCAAAAGACGACTCAAGACTGATATTCTCAAAGATTTACCCGAAAAATACATTCACGTTGAAGATTGTCAACAAAACATGCCGCCGATACAAGCAGAACGTTATCAAGCAGCTCTTCAATCTACACAAAACAGCGGATCAGCGGGCCCCCAGCAGCGCAATCAAATCTTGCAAGTCCTGCACCAACTTCGAGACATCTCAGATCACCCTTTGTTAGCCGATTCACAATGGGAACATTTACCCATCGCCGAATTAATTAAACAATCAGCAAAACTGAAGGTGATATTACAAGTGCTGGAAAAAATTCGTACTGCTAATGAAAAAGTAATTTTGTTTGCTGAACGCAGAAAAACACAACGTCTTTTGGCACATGTCGTTCGTGAGCACTTCGGTTTGAAAGATGTCTGTATTGTCAATGGTGATACCCCCGGAAGTACACAACGAGCAAATTCAATGAAAATAAGTCGCCAACAAAGCGTAGACCGTTTTCAAGCTGCCTCAGGCTTCAACGCTATCATCATGTCACCGCTTGCTGCTGGTGTAGGTCTCAACATCACTGAAGCGAACCATGTTATTCATTATAGTCGTTGGTGGAATCCTGCCAAAGAGGATCAGGCAAGCGATAGAGTGTACCGCATCGGACAAGAGCATCCTGTACATATCTACCTACCAATGGCAATGCATCCCAAGTTTCAAACTTTTGATATTATCCTCCACGAACTCCTTGAGCGGAAACGCCATCTTTCACAAGGCACTCTGTTCCCAACCGAACAAGCAGAAGTAACCCCTAAAGAGATACTTGAGAGATTGCAGCCAACATCTGTTGATAAGCAAGAAAGGCCATCACTAACAATTGAAGATGTTGACAAACTTGAACCGAGATTCTTTGAAATCTTTGTTGCTGCACTTTTCAATAAGCAAAGGTATTATGTTGAATTAACCCCCTATTCAGGAGACAAAGGTGCGGATGTCGTTGCTAGTCAGCGTGGAAATAAAACCAGTGGGCTATTGATACAAGCCAAACATCGACAAGAAGGGGGGAGGTCAGGACGTGACGCTGTAGACGAGGTCTTAGCAGCAAAGCCGTTTTATGAAGAAAAATACGGGACGACTTTCCAACCCGCAGTCATTACAAATCGTGAATTTAACAAACCCGCGCGGCAGTACAGTCATTCAGAGCAAGTAGAAATGTACGAGCGCAAATGGTTGATCCAAGCATTGAAGCAATATCCCGTGACCTGGCAGGATGTCAATAAAAGCCAGTTTTATACGAATTAATTTCCATTTCACACATACTCCCGCAAATGCACCAAAGTCCGATCTACCGCTCCGAGATTTTCCTCAATCAATTGTTTCCCAATACTGCCTGCCATATCCTTTGCGTCTGTATCGTTTAGCCATACAGAGATCGCATCTGCCAACTGCTGTGAGGTGTGGACCAATTTGGCACCACCTCGCTCCATGAGGAGAGATGCTTCATAAGCGTTCTGGATAGTCGGACCGAACAGAACAGGCTTTGCCATCGCAGCAGGCTCCATCACGTTGTGAACACTCCCGCGAAAACTCCCACCCACAAACGCAATATCTGCCAGTCCATATAACTTCGCAAGAAGTCCCATGCTATCAACAATGAGGACATCCACTTCCGATAAATCTATCCCGGATGTAAGTTCAGAGAAACAAAGGTGTGCCAATTGCTGGCGGTTTAGAGCATCGCGAATTTCACTTATCCGTTCATGTGTCGGTTCGTGTGGAACCAATATTAGGTGCGGAAAAGTGTCGGGTGTATTTTTAAGCAGTCGTTGATACGCAGGTAACAGGACTTTCTCGTCTTCTGTGTAGGTACTACCAGCGATAAGAATCGGGCGTTTTATCGTCGCTTGTCCGGGGAAAAATTCGGTGTCGGACTCAACTGCTGTTGCTCGTCGGTGAACTTGTTCATAGCGAGTATCGCCAGTAACAACAATTTCACATGTAGGTGGGCAGAGTTCTTGAAAGCGAGCTGCATCTCCTTCTGAGATCGCACAATGCACTCGGATATGCCGATGCACACTCCGAAAAAACGGTTTTGCGAGACCCAATAACCGTTTTGATTCAGCATGCAGCGTCCCGGCAACCACAATAATCGGAATGTCGTGGTTAGAGGCTCTCCAAACGAGATTGGGCCAAATGTCGAATTTAGAGAAAACTATCAATGCGGGTTCGATGAGACGTATCAGACGTTCTGCGCTGCGAGATGTATCTAAGGGGAGATAAACAGCGGCATCGGCGTACAGATAAGATCGAGCATTTGGTGCGACGGAGGGTGAAAAGAAGGTTAAAACAATTCGGGTCTCTGCATAGATCGCTTCGATGAGGGGTTTCGCTTGTTCAAATTCGCCGACGGAGGTAAAGTGAAACCATGCTGTTTTTTTCAGTTGTCGAGCGGTTTGGAGTTGAGCTACCAGTTCTGAAAACACTCGTTTTCGCCCCTTGATCCCTGCCTGAACCTTGGGATTGCAGCACCCCGCAATGTAGAAACCGACAAACATGGCAGGAACAACAAACAAGTTGTAGACAAATTGCCAAAACATAGTGAACCTTAGAGGGTTAAAAAGATAGGAATGATGGGAGAATAGAAGGACGAATCTGATTGGCAGGTCTTCCATTCTCCAGAGGTGTGATTACGGATGGGACGGCTTATAGAATGTCTAATATTTTCTTCTTGAGTGTATCTTTGGGCATCGCGCCAACGATCTGCCCCGCAACTTCTCCATCTTTGAATACGAGCAGTGTCGGGATACTCCGAACGCCGTACTGCATCGCAGTCTGACGGTTGTCATCAACATTTACTTTTCCAACTTTGAAAGTCTCAGAGTTCTCACCGGCGAGTTCCTCCAAGATCGGTGAAATCATTTTGCAGGGACCGCACCACTCCGCCCAAAAGTCGACAACAACAGGTGTATCTGATGTCAGCACCATTCCTTTAAACGTATCGTCACTAATTTCAAATGTGTTTCCAGCCATGATAACTCCTTTTTTCGAATCTGGTAGGCGAAACGCCACCTTGTAATATTGTGCTTGAGAATTAGCCTTATAAGTGCATTAATATGATACCCTATTCTGACAAAAATTGCTAATCAATTTTTCATATCTACGATAGGCGATTTTTTTTAAAAGTGGCAGAAACAGCCTGAAATCCCATCGCATTTGGTCTGATGAGCTTTTGTCCCAAATCGCAGTGGAAAAAAAGGACATTGAACGTTTTGAATCGCGTGGATCCATTCCATTTTCTATTTTCCCTTATTTTAACCTAACTTGCTACCTTGTCGCACAACCTAACAGGTTATGTTACATAAACAACCAAAACCTAATTGGACTTCGCTCGTTTTTTTCTTGATAAAAAATGTGAGATATAATATACTGAGGGAAATCGAGAGATAACGAATTTTTTAATCAACGCGATGAACATAACGTTAATTCGAACTCACAATTGAAGGAGGGACCGCATGCCTGAAAAAGAGAAAAAGCAGGGGACGAATATCTCGCGCCGGAACTTCTTGAAAGGTGTAGGGACGGGTACCGTTGCTGCGACTGTCGCACCGAGTGTCTTAATCGGCAGTGAGAAAGCTGCTGATGCCCAAGTCGACGACGCTGTGGCGAATGCGACAATCCAACTCAATATCAACGGTAAATCGTATCAGATTGAGGTTGAAGCGCGAACAACGCTTTTAACCGTTTTACGTGATGGAATTGATACAAGCGGAAGCAACATCGACTTAACCGGTGCCAAACTAATTTGCGATCGTGGTGAATGTGGTGGATGTACCGTCATGGTGGATGGGAAAGCGGTCTATGCTTGTATGATGCTCGCAATTGATGCACAAGGCAAGGAGATAACAACCGTTGAGGGATTAGCAGAGGGAGACGATTTGCACCCTGTTCAGGATGCATTTATCCAGCACGACGCGCTGATGTGCGGATTCTGCACACCCGGTTTTATCGTCTCATCCGCAGCGTTGTTGAATGAGAACGCAAGCCCGACGCTTGAAGAAATTAAAGTCGGTTTGTCTGGCAACACCTGTCGCTGTGGGACCTATCCATTCATCTTTGATGCCGTCAAAACTGCATCACGGAAAATGTGATTTGAAAGCAAGGATTGACTTGCGAGACGCAAGAGCCTGCCGCGCCAATGGGGCAGCTGGCTATAGGAGGAAAACGCATGGCATCATGGGGAGAAGCAAGTGAATCTCGCCTCATCGGGAAACGGGTAACCCGTTTGTCCGGTAAGGATAAAGTCACTGGAAAAGCGAAATATACTTTTGACATCAATGAACCGGGGATGCTTTACGGGCGTATCTTGCGTTCTGAAACCGCACACGCGACCGTTCTGGGAATTGACCTGAGCGAGGCAGAAGCGTTACCCGGGGTTAAGGCTGTTATCCCGATCATTGAGGTTGGTAATAAACTCCGGTACCAGGGGCAAGAAATTGCCGCTGTTGCCGCCGATACAGATGATATTGCTAAGGATGCAATTCGGCTCATTCATGTTGACTTAGAGGAATTACCTTCTGTCGTTACAGAAGCGGACGCGATGGCAGCAGACGCGCCGCAAATCCGAGAGGATTGGGCGGGCAATCAGAGCGAGCCGAATGTCAGGGAAGACGGCGACATCAATGCCGGATTTACTGAAGCCGCTGTTGAGGTCGAGGCTACTTATCACACACCTGTTCAGACACACGTCTGTTTGGAAACACATGGACATGTCGCAAAATGGGAGGATGAACAGAATCTTACCGTTTGGGCATCTACACAAGGTGTTTTTGGGGTTCGCAACGATTTCGCACAGCACTTTGAATTGCCTGCAAATCAGGTCAGAGTCATTACAGAGCACATGGGTGGCGGATTTGGAAGCAAATTCGGACCCGGTATAGAAGGTCGCACGGCGGTTGAGTTGGCACGTATCACTGGCAAAGCAGTCAAGTTAATGCTGACTCGGAAGGACGAGCACCTGGTTGCTGGAAATAGGCCTTCAATGACACAGCAGGTCCGTGCGGGGGCAACGAGCGACGGACGGCTTATCGCTTACGATATGAAGGGCTATGGCACAGGGGGCATCTCCAGTGGAGCAGGTTTCACGGGACCTTATGTCTACCACGTACCAAACAGTCGGGCAGAACGGGTTAATGTGGCTGTCAACGCTGGCAATCAACGCGCGATGCGTGCCCCTGGACACCCACAGGGTGCTTTCGCAATGGACTCTCTCATGGATGAACTTGCCGAGAAACTCGGTATGGATCCAGTGGAGTTTCGTCGTATCAACGATCCAAATGAAGTGCGTCAGGCACAATACACCCTTGGCGCGCAAGAGATAGGTTGGCACCGCCGTAACCACGTACCAGGCTCCGGCACAGGCGTGAAAAAACGGGGCATGGGACTTGGCAGCGGACAATGGGGTGGAGGCGGTGGACGCGGCACAGAAGCTCGTGTCACTATCAATGCAGACGGCACTGTTGAAGCCGTCACAGGGACACAAGACATTGGAACCGGTATCCGCACAGTTATTGCAATGATTGTTGCTGAAGAATTCGGTCTTGATATTACTGATGTCCGTGTAAACGTTGGTGATAGCCAGCCCGGGTTACCCTCTGGTGGGAGTGGTGGTAGTCAAACAACGCCGTCAGTAGCACCTGTTATCAAAACTGCAGCAGCGGCAGCGAAACAGAAGTTATTTGAACGTATCGCGCCTTTGCTTGAGGCACCTGTCGGAGACCTTCGCGTCGGCACCGGTACTATCTACGTTGTTTCTGACAGAACGAAGACAATTACGTGGAAACAGGCGGCTGGCCAACTCGGCATGGATAGCATTAGTGAAGGTGGAACTTGGGACGAAGAACTCCGCCAAAACGGTGCGGCAGGTACCCAGTTCGCCGAAGTTGAAGTTGATACTCAGACCGGAGCTCTCAGGGTTATCAAGATTGTCGCCGTTCAGGATTGCGGATTAGCAATTAACAGGTTGACGACAGAGAGCCAAATTAATGGTGGTGTTATTATGGGGTTGGGTCAAGCGATACTCGAAGAGCGGTTCATGGATCCAGAAACGGGGCGAATGCTCAATGCCAACCTTGAGGACTATAAAGTTCCTGGGACTTTTGAGATCCCTGAAATTCAATCCATTGTTTTCGATACGCACCGCAAGGTTACCGGGGTCGGTGAACCACCGTGTATTCCGACACCTGGTGCTATTGCGAATGCCGTCTACAATGCGATTGGCGTTCGGATTCGGTCGTTACCGATAACACCCGATAAGATCCTTGACGCACTTGCCGAGAAGGCATAAGGAGGTAAGCAATGGAAAAATTCAGTTACGTTAACGCTACCAGTCTGGAGCAGGTCACTTCTCTCCTGAGTGAAAGCGGATGGGGTGAAGTCATGCTTATCGCCGGCGGCACGGATCTGCTTGCAGAACTCAAAGAGTATATTGAGACTCCCAAGACGCTTATTAATCTCAAGACGTTACCCGGCATGGATAGCATTGAAGCCGACGCATCAGGCTTAAGAATCGGGGCGTTAGCCACTGTCGCTGACATCTCTATGCATCCGACTATCCAACATCACTATACCGTTCTGTCGCAAGCGGCGGGTTCCGTTGCGACACCACAGATTCGGAACGTCGGGACACTCGGCGGAAATCTCTGCCAGCGTCCGCGGTGTTGGTATTACCGGGATGAAGCCACCGATTGTCTGAAAAAAGGTGGGGATATCTGTTATGCGATTGATGGTTTGAGCAAATATCATGCGATCCTCGGTGGCGATCCTGTCTATATTGTCCATCCTTCGGATCTCGCACCAGCGTTGATTGCCTTGGGTGCCTCGGTCAAAATCGTCGGACCTGAAGGCGAGAAGAGCATGTCGCTTGAGGAATTCTTTACCTTACCGGCGGCAAATCCGTTCCGGGAAAACGTGCTGGAACCCAACGAAATTGTCGTTGAGGTCAGTGTCCCGGCACCGAAGCCGAATACAAGGAGTTTCTATTTAAAGGCGCGTGAGAAGGGGGCTCCCGATTTCGCGTTATCAAGTGTCGCTGGCGTTTTTGAGATGGATGGGAAAACTTGTAAAACCGCCAGTATCGTTCTGGGGGGTGTCGCCCCTGCTCCTTGGCGTTCTAAAGAAGCAGAAGCGGCGGTCACCGGCAAGATGATCGACGAATCGGTGAGTCAACAAGCCGGATCGGACGCTGTCAAAGATGCAGAGCCCTTGAACGATAATGCGTATAAGGTGACCTTAACACAGAATCTCGTCAGCCGCGCCGCGATGATGGCTGCAAGCTAAAGGAGTATTGATATGTTACAAGGAAAAGCACTTCCGATCTTTAACCGCCCGATATGTCAGTATCTTCGGACGAAGGCGATTTACATTCCGGGCGGCAACTTGCAGAACCTCGTTGAAAACAATCCCGGTTCGCATTATTGGTGTAATTGCACCATGCAAGTCGTAGGACCCGATGACCAATTTGTATCGCCAGACGCTTGCAAGCAGTCACGTCCCTGTTTTAACCCTGTTGGCGGCAAGCCAGTGGTGTAACATCGCAAGGGCTGGAACATAAGAATGAAAAATGGAGAAGGGCGGTCGGTGCGCGAAACCGGCTGCCTTTCTGTCATCGTCATTACACCAGATGTTGTTGAAAGGCATTGAAAACCCGATTGTGATCTCTGAAAAATCGACGCGGAAACTCAATCATTAGAAAATGTTTTTGAAATCGTTGATGCAATGGATACATGTCGGCTCCGTCGTTCTGATGATAGGCGGGTTCTTTTTTTTTCGGGTTGTCTTACTTCCAATTGCCGGGCGGTTTTCCAAACCGGAAGCATTGATCTCGTCTGCATTGAGACGTTTCAGTGGTGTTGTCTGGACAGCATTGTTAACCGTCCTCATATCGGGATTGTATAATTTCATCACCTTCTTTCGCGCTGCACGTGCAATTGCCGCTACTGGATCATTTGTATCGGATTACTCACTCTATATCCTCGTCTTGGGTGTGAAACTCTTTATCGTCTTTTTGGTATTTACATTAGCGATTATCCTGACGTTCCCGTATCCTGTCTTTGATGTATTTCAGAAGAAACCAGCACCCTGGCTCAACCTCACCGTAGTTTTAGGATTGATAGTTATTTTTCTTTCTGCTTTTTTACGCCGGTTGGGGTAAAATATGAAGAGAATAACTAACACTCCCAAGTTTTTAAACTTGGGTCCAACCCATATCGCTCGTACAAAAGTAAAAACGGGTTGATATTCTCTTATTTATTTCGTAGAATAATAGAACTGGCTCCGTGGCGATTGTTGGT
>RKRR01000055.1 GCA_007571305.1 Candidatus Poribacteria bacterium
AAGGGTCTAACCTTGAAGATGCAGGCAATGGATGCCACGGATGCCACGCGAAAGCTGATAACGATAGTGTCTTCGTCTCACTCGCTATGGACCACATGGAAGAAGACATGAATGGTGACCATGATCATTAGTTAGATTCCATAACATCTATAAGAGAGGGATTGGTAATCGCTTTTTATTGTTACCAGTCCCTCTCTTCTTTTTATTACGCCTTAAGCGATAAACGCCCCACTTTGTGCTGGAAGTGAAATGCTTACGGAATCTTCGGATACCCTCACCGGATTTCCATTGAGCAGATCTCTTGCGGAAGTTTGAAACAACGAAATCGGAACATTAATTGTTTGAGAACGTCCACTTGTATTTAACGCGATTAAGATAGAATCTGTTTCTGAAGTCCGTAGATACGCGTAAGTTCCCTTCTGAACGTTCAGATGAACAGCTTTTCGACCACCAGAGGTGAGCACGAAAAATTGCTTACGTAATGCTCCCAAGCGTCGGAAATAATCTAATAAATCTTTGTCTGCTTCATCTCCCCACGGCATCGGCAACCGCGCCTCTTCGAAACGCCCAAGCGGTTTTTTTTGCGAAATCCCCACCTCGGTTCCGTTGTAAATTATAGGCGGTGCGGAGAGTGTGAACAGCACCAATGCAGCCAATTTGACTTTTGCCTTATCCTCTTTCGCCAAATAGAGAATGCGTGTCATATCATGGTTATCCAGAAACGCTGGCAGCGAGAAATCCTTTGGAAAATACATTTCATGCGCTGCTAAAAACGATTCAAATTCCAGCAGTGTTGAAGTCTCAAGGACAAAAGTCCGTCGAAGCGCATCCGCAAGCAGGAAATCGAGGCACCCATCAAAATGTGGGATATAGGACGCGATGACTTCCGAATGACTCACGACCTCCCCGAACAGAAAAACGTCAGATTTTACTGCTTTGCATGCTTGGCGAAAATCTGCCCAGAACGTCCGTGGTGGACCTGGAACGTAGTCAAGTCGGTAGCCATCAACATCTTTCTGAAGCCAATGCTGTGCACACTTTAAGAGATAATCGCTCGTCGGTTTGTGTTTTAAGTTCAGTTGTGGCATTCCCTTCACAGTGAAGAAACTTGCATATTCGTCGGGCCAACGCTGCCATGTGTACCACGATCGATACTCGCTGTCTGGATCACGCTGTGCCGCTTGAAAGGTCGGATGTTGGTTGGACCAGTGATTGGCAACAAAGTCGAGAATAATCCGCATGTCACGCTGATGCGCTTTGTCGATGAGCTCTACCAGTTCCGGGTTCGTGCCGAATCGGGGTTCAACGGTGTAATAATCTGTGGCATCATAGCCGTGATGAGACGGACTTTCAAAAAGTGGTGAAAGCCAGATTGCATTGCATCCAAGCGATTGAATGTAATCAAGTTTCTGCATCGCCCCACGGAGCGTTCCACCGAAAAATCCAGAAAGGCTTGTCGGCTTTTTCCACGGCACACCCTCCCCTGGGTAGAATCGATCAAGGAAGATATGATAGATAACGGCATCACGGACCCACCTCGGCACGTCGTAATCGTCAACAGAGATAGCGAATTCGGTTGCTTCGGATAACACCCGTGCTTGGTTATCCGCAAAGATCCATCCATCTGCCCCTACGACACGTCCACCGATTCGGTAGCGCACTGTTGTGCCGCTGGGTTGTGGTGGGATCTGCCCGTGCCAGTGGTGCACATACCGCCATTCAAATGTGCTCCATACCGATTCTTTCGCCATGAGCTCAAACGTGGTTTCTTTGCCATCTATATCTACCCAACAGCGAACCGAATCGTAGGCGATGCCACCGGACGTTGTTACGTAAATATCAATCGGTTGACTCGGCTGCGGTCGCGATCGGTTTGTAAGTGATGGATTTAATCGGTGAAGATGCTTGATACCTACTAAGTTGCTTCGGTATTCGGCAATACGGTTATCAGAATCTCTTTGTGGACCAAACATGATTTCCTCTACATATAAAAATAAAAAAGCCGTGTAGCAGGTACACGGCTTTTCAATCTTGATCACAAATTTGCTTACTTATCGCCCCAAGCGCGCCCACGTGGAATCAATAACAGTTGTCCCACACTCAGCTTTCTCCGATCGAAGATATAATCGTCCTGGTTCGCGGCGACTAACCGTTTCCACATCTCTGTGTCATCGAAAATTTCAGGACGCGCAGCGATACGTTTGAGTGCCGCTTCGCCGTTTTCTTCCTGAATATCCTCTTCCTTCACATGGTATTTGTAAAGCACTTCAGGACTGGTGATGCTGAAACTGAAACTGTGTGAGTTTTCGAGGGCATTGCCTGCCATATCCGTAGCACCGGAAACGGTGACAGTGTACATACGTCCGGCACGCATTGGCATATCGGATGTAAACGTCACAGAATCGCCGCTTCCAGTCACCGTACCTGACAGCATAGCGTTCATCGGTTCACTCATTGAATCTTCCGTTTTCGAAACCGCTACATCCACGGTAACACTATCGCTATCAATCGGCTCACTAAACGAAACCGTCAGGCTATTCATCACATTCAGCGAATCCTCATACTCAGAGAAAACTGTGCCGTCCGCGGGTTCGTTCATTGTCACTGTGGGTGGGGTCGCGTCAGTATAGGTAAATTTCTGTGAAAGCGTGACCGGTACTTCAGGTTTCCCTTTATTTGTAACAACGATGGACACAGACTCTCCCGCCATGCCACCGGGAGCCACCGCTGTGATTTGTGTTTCACTCGGAACGGTTACGTTTTGTGCATTTTTCCCACCGAACGTCACGGTTACGCCGTTTTTCATATCAAATTTTTCGCCAGTAATCTGAACAGTCGTCCCGCCGGTTTCGGGTCCCTGTGTCGGACTCAGCCCACTCGGTATCGGTTCTGGATTACAGCCAGCACATCCTGCCATCCACACGCAGAGAATCGTGAGAACAGCGAGCACGGCTATATTTCTGGGTTTTCTCATTATAATTTAGTCTCCTTATGGTCAGGAAGGCTTTCATTTCGGATCGCGCCAATCTTGCTATTGAAAAGTGGCAGAGCTGGCAAGCCAAAACTTGCGATTGCTATTAGAAGAAGGACTTCGTGGTTAGAGGGGCACCTCTAAATTACACCTTAAATTATTATACACATAAATTAAAGCAGTTGTCAACACTTTTTTACACAGATCGCGAACAAAAATCTGTACTATAAATATCCTAACCGCGCCAAGTCGTCCGTTTTAGCGGATCGCTCACACGAACGGTTAACTCTGGACCGAAACCTTCTACTGATAGTCTTACCGTATCTCCATCCCCTATTGCGGTGAGTGCCTCATGATGCGTTCCTGTCGATACAACATCTCCCGGTTCAAGCGTTACCACATTGGTCACTTCCGCGAGCAATTCGGGGATAAAACGTGCCATGGAACTTGTAGAGAAATCGTGTTGCAGACCGTCGTTAATCCAGAGTTGCACGCCGAGCTCGTTTCCATCATCCACTGCGTCAGCAGTAACAATCGCTGGACCCATCGGTGCAAACGTATGCCAACTCTTTCCCAAGAAGAAGCCCCCGGGCAACCCGCGCGCGGAAACATCAATAAATTGCGTATAACCAAAAACACAGTCTAATGCATTGTCCTCGGACAGATGCTTCGCCGTTTTACCAATCACAATTGCTAATTCCGGCTCAAAGTGGAACACGGTCACATCTGCTTCTGGGAGTTCCACCGTCCCCTCTGTGGCAATGATGCCGGTCGGTGACTTTAGAAAAGCGTTGAAATCCCCGCGCGAGGGACTATCCGGTTCAATATAATTACCCGCAAGGCAGACGAGTTGTCCAGGACGTGGGACGGGTGCATTAAAGCTGACGCTATCTAAAGCGATGGCAGTGCCGTTTCCAACAGCACTCTCTATTGTTGGACGTAGATTATCAAAGTCCTCAATCACTGTTCGTATCAGTTCTTGCGGTGTCCGATACGAGATACTACTGAGTGCCTCACTTATGTCAACGATCCCATCTTCTGTTATTACACCGAGTTGATAATCATTAAAAAAGGCAAGTTTCATTTAGTTTTTTGCTCCTCTGTTAAGACGTTTCACAAGCGGATGACTCCGCTCCTCTAACGGCAGTTGCACCTTTTGCCCACTGAAATGGGAGACGTAGGTTGCGCTTACACACTCAAGGGATGTCAGCGCGTTGCGTCCACCGAGTTCTGGTTGGTCTTCGTTAAGAATCGCGTCTCGTATATTTTTCGCGCTCCAAATCGTATGGCGCGATTGCCACGGCTTTCCGGAGATGAGAAACGCTGATGCGTCAAGTTCTATCCGTTCCCATGCGGGTGTATGCGCTGCAAAAGAGACATCAAAGGGACAGTACCACATTTCATCTATACCTGTGTCTGGGTGTGGTTTTACCATCAATTGCCCCTCTGAACCGAGCAGATGCGGTCCCATCATCCACCCGTGTCTGGGTTCGCGGCAATAGAGTTCCATGATACCGTAGGCACTGTTTCCACCGCCGATATGCACGAGCATCGTATCTCCCGCGACGATTCCATTGTCGCGTCGGTCAGTTTTGCACAACTCACTGCTGTGCATAATGTCCACTTCCGTTACATCATGTCCCTGATATGTAATATGTGCCTGAATCCAAGAGATACCGTCTAAGAAGAAATCCATCTCGTCAAAATAGTGGACACCCATTTCCATCAACTCGAATCCGGCTTCACGCCCTTTGCCGACTTCACGGATTGAACGGAGTTCACCGATTTTACCTGCCTCGACCAGAGATTTCGCATGCCGAAAAAGCGGCGTAAATCGGAACTGATGACTGACCGCCAAGTGCACACCCGCCTCACGACATGCTGTGAACATCTGATCCGCCGTTTCTAAATCAACGGACAACGGCTTCTCACATAAAACGTGGATGCCTTCTTTTGCGGCAGCAATTGCAATGGGCGCGTGTAACGGCGCGTGCGTACACACACTCACGATATCGAGTTCTTCACGCGCGAACATCTCTTCGTAATCGGTATATCGGTTTGAGACCGCGTATTCATCGGCGCGATTGTTGAGCGCGTCGCGATTGATGTCGCACATCGCGACAAGATCAACGCCCTCCAAGTTCGCGTGCGCGCCAGCGTGACTCCGGCTAATTCCGCCACACCCGACAATTCCTGCCCGTAACGTCATGAGTCCTCTCCTGAATCCAACTTGTGCCTGGTAGTTTTCAGATTTCGTGTTAAGATGTATTATACGCTGATACAAAAAGAGTGCAAGCCAAAAATCTGCACCTATCCTGCGCCATCTTTGTTCATTTCCAGCAATGCCTGCCACTGTTTTTCATCTACGAGGACCCCCTTTTCAAGGCTCTCCATCCGCGTCCGCAGCATGCCTTCCCCAGGATACCTTACGTTCTCATTTTCGTCCAAAGGAGCAGCCGTGCGGAAGTCATCAATAATCGCTGCGACCGTTTCGTCCAACATCGCTTGTCCTATCATTCCGGTAGCGTTAACAGCAATATACACTTGAGAAACAGCGTATTCGGAACCCTGCTTTCCAATTTCGTGTGTCGCTTGCCCGCCTGAGAGAATAGATGCCATTGTGTCGAGCACCAGTGCTAACCCGGAGCCTTTCCAATAGCCGATGGGAAGTGCCCTTGCGGAATCAAGAATCTCTCCCGGTTCAACCGTAAGTTCTCCCTTGGTGTCATACCCACCGGGTAACGGTAATTGTTTCCCTTGCAGCTGCATCACTTCCAATTTCCCGTTTGAATACTGACTCATCGCCATATCCAGCAGAACGTGCCCCTCTTTTCGCGGCACGGCGATCGCCATCGGATTGTTCCCTATCTTTTTATCTGCAGAACCCCACGGCGGCATGAGCCGGGTTGTATTCGTCCAACATATCCCAATATATCCGGCTTCTGCAGCTTGTAGGGCATAGGCACCGCCACGCATCCAGTGGTTTGTATTTGAAAGCCCAACACACCCGATGCCGTGAGTATGGGCGAGTTCTGTTGCCCGTTGCATACAGAAGTGAGCGTTGACAAGTCCCACCCCCATCTTGCCATTCCACCGTTCTAATGCGCCAAAATCTTCAACTTTCTCTGGCTGTGCACGGAAATCGATCTGTTTGCTTTCCAGTCCCGCAACGAATCCGGGAAATCGATTGAGTCCATGTGAGTACACACCATCGCGCTGATTCTCAGCAAACAGTCGAGCACATAACATTCCTCTCTCACCATCAAACCCAATCGCTGCGAGCACACGATAAAATTCATCACATAAATTTTGGAAAGGCACACGTTTCATACAATTTCGTCCTTATCAATTTAGTGAACACCATTATGCATGATATTTGAGAAAAAAGCAAGGTATTTTATGCTCATTTCAGAGGATTTCGTTACCCTCAATCGGCTTTGATTTTCCTTGCGTGAAAACGTCTTACAATGTACTATAGATACTCGCAATCTCGGTTTTTAAAAAGTAGCCCGTCCCTTGACCCCACGTCCTACAAGAAGGAGAAAGAAGTGGCATTTTCAAACAGTTTATTCACAACTTTTAACTGTATGCTTATTGGATGGCTTCTACTCGCCTTCGGGGATACTCTGGCGAATCCCGAGGAAGAACCCCTGAAGATGGAATCGATAGAAGTAATTGGAGTGACACCGCTCCACGGTGTAGGGCTTCCGAAAAATAAGGTTCCTGCCAATATCCAAACGGCGACTCACACCGAAATTGATGCTGCTCAGAGTTTAAACCTCACCGAGTTCATTAACCTTAATCTCGGTAGTGTTCATGTTAACGAGGCACAGAACAATCCTTTCCAACCGGATATTCGCTTTCGCGGCTTCACCGCTTCCCCGTTATTGGGGCTACCTCAGGGGTTAGCCACCTATCAGGACGGCATCCGTGTTAACGAACTGTTTGGGGACACGGTGAACTGGGATGTCATTCCGCAATCCGCAATTGCCAGCATTAATCTGATGCCCGGTTCAAATCCACTTTTCGGCTTGAATACACTCGGGGGTGCCCTTTCCTTGAGGACTAAGACCGGGTTCACGCATCCCGGGCACCAAATAAAAGTCTACGGCGGCTCATTCACCCGTAGAGCCGTTGAGTTTTCTAGCGGCAATCATAATCAGAGATTGAGTTACTTCCTCAGCGGTAATCTCTTTAGGGAAGACGGTTGGCGTGATTTCTCGCCTTCCGATGTCAGGCAACTGTTTGGCAACGTCGGTTGGGAGCAAGACGCTACCACACTCAACCTGAGCCTGACTTTGGCAGATAATGAACTCTTAGGCAATGGTGCTCTACCCATTCAACTCCTTGAGACAGAACGCAACGCGGTGTTCACACACCCGGACAGGACCGAGAACAACATGCTCCTTACCAACCTACGGAGTCGTCACGTGTGGTCGGATAACGTGCAGTTAGCAAGTACACTTTACTTTCGGCGCAACAATATTGAAACTTTCAATGGGGACGATACAGACTTTGAGTCGTGTGAAGATCCTGAAAACGCCGGTTTCCTGTGTCTTGAAGAAGGATCAGAGGAGGAACGGGTGAGGGACCAGTTCGGAAATGATGTTCCTCTCACCGAAAATGGTTATGACGGTGATAACGGAGATAACGAAATTGATGAGGACGATAACGACGATGACGAAGAATTCAACGCCACAAATAATACGAGCCAAACGCGCCAAGACGGCTATGGTGCAACTTTACAGGTGACCTCCACTAATCCTCTTATCAACCGTGAAAATCAGTTCATTACCGGCGCGAGTTTCGACCGTGGCGAAGCGTTGTTTAACTCCGAAACGGAACTGGCACGTCTAACACCTGACCGTGGCACAGTCGGTAGCGAAATTTTTGACGGTGAATCTTTTGTGGATGTTGAGGCTGTCGTTCAGAATATAGGCCTCTATGCGACAAACACATTTTCTGTCACGCCGCAGTTGGGACTCACGGTGTCTGGACGCTATAACAGAACTGCGATTGTATTACGGGACCAAATTGGGATTGAACTCAATGGAGATCATATCTTTGACCGCTTCAACCCAGCAGTAGGTTTGACCTATCAGGTTTACAGTGGGCTCTCACTCTATGGCAGTTACAGTGAATCCTCACGGGTGCCAACACCCGTGGAATTGACGTGTGCTGATCCTGAAGCACCATGCAAATTGCCGAATGCATTCGTCGCCGATCCGCCATTAGATCAGGTAGTAACAAAGACCTTTGAGGTGGGATTCCGTGGTGAGTTAGGTGAAATCAGTTGGAACGCTGACCTCTTTCAAGGAACGAGTTTTGACGACCTCATCTTCATTAGCAGTGGTGCGCTTACCAATGAAGGCTACTTCCAAAATATCGCTCAGACGCTCCGTCAAGGCGTTGAACTCAGTATCGGAGGGACTTTCTTTAACCGACTGCACGGATTGCTCAACTATACCCTCATTTCAGCGACCTTCGAGACCGATCTGACAGTCAGCAGCCCAAACCATCCGGAGGCAAAGGGTGGTGAGATTGATGTCGAGAAAGGCGACGACATTCCCGGTGTTCCGCACCATAACCTCAAAGCCGATATCACCTTTACCGTGACCGAGGCATTGTCCTTGGGAACGAATATCCTCATCAATTCCAGTCAGGTTTTCCGAGGGGATGAGGGTAATTTGATTGATCGGGTCCCAGGCTACAGCATCGTTAATCTACGTGGCAGGTGGACATTCTGGAATAATCTCTCCATCTTTGCTAAGGTGAACAACCTCTTCGATGAAACGTATGAAAGCTTCGGACTGTTTGGAGAGGCGGATGAAGTGTTAGGAGACGAATTCGAGGACTCACGTTTTCTTTCTCCGGGTGCTCCTCGTGCCGCTTGGGTCGGACTCGAAGCAATCTTCTGAGCCTTGACCACTTCGTGCTTGATCGTTACCACATTTCAAGCCATTGTGTAACGGGTGTTATAGGTTGTGTTTCACTACGGATGACCCACTTGAAATCGGGATCCTGCCAATAAATTGTGCCCGGATGATCTCCATCACGGAGATAGCGGATGTCAATCGCCCAACGGATGTCCTTGCTGGTAGTATGCGGCAGCGATCGGTGAAGCGTTAGGTTGTGAAACACTAAGGCATCCCCTACTTCCATTGGACACGTCACGACACGAGCATTCTCAATAAGCTCATCTATCACCTCAAGAAACTTCCCTTCCCGATCTTCTGTGTGATGATTAACCACGCCTAACCGATGTGAACCTGCAACCACTTGCAAACAGCCGTTGGTCTCATCTACCGGTATCAGCGGTATCCATGCAGTCGGGATGAGCGAGGTCTCACTCACCGTGCCGAAGTAGCCGCTGTCTTGATGCCATGGAACGACCGTCAATTGTTGACCGGGAAGTTTCGGACGGGCATTGAAGACGGGATGCCCGACGACATCCGAGCCTGTGAGTTGACCGATTGCATCCACGAGGTGCGGTGCATGGTGCAGGGCGAAAATCTCAGGTGTCGCAACTTGGTTGCGCCAAGAACGACCGAATCGATTGGCGTGTTCACCAGCCACTTGCGCAAATCGTGTTTCAAACGGGAGATCTGCTCCCTCATCTTCGATAATTCCATCCGCTTTCAACTCGCGAATGATACCGTCTACCATGCGGGCAAAACTGTCCCGCACACCATTGATAGCGGATTCCGGGACAACGTCTTTTAGAAGTAAATATCCATCGTTTTCCCATTGATCCATCTGTTCAGGTGATAGTGGGAGGGCCTGTTTCTGATTGATATGCATTTTAATTAATTCCAAAGTTTAAATGATACTGACAGGTAAAATGTTATAGTAAAACCCATAATTGCTTGGACATTGGCAATGGGCAAAGTTAGAAGCCTCGCCAGCAGGGGGAGGATTAATTCACTAAACAACTTGTCTGCATATTTTCGAGTTTCAGAGTAAAAAAACAAGAAAGGTTGTAAAGATAACCCAAGTTGCTACTTCCACAATTTTAGAGATGCATCTGCTATTTTTCAGTGAAAAACCTTCAGGATCCGTAGCATTTGGTAGCGTAGGAAACCGTGAGTCTGCGTCTGAAGATGCACACCCTGACAGGTTATGCTACAAGGTGGCAACTTAGGTAAAAATAATAGCATATCTGACAAAGCAAGTCAAAAGAACAGAACTTTCGGTAGGACAGATATTCAAATCCCAATCCCCATACATCAGAAGATTGGCAATGGAAAACCAAGTGCCTCTGAAAGAACTACCTTGAGAAGTTGACATCTCAATCAGAAAATGCTACGGTACACACCAAAGGAGGAGGCATAATGGCAACTTTAACGCAAACCGAAAACCAAATCAGACCGCTGTATATTGACGGATACACCCATCAACTCAGTTATGTGCCCGGTGAAGAAATTGCGTTCCATGTTTCAACGAGTGCAGAAAATTATTCGCTTGAGATTGCTCGTATCGGCGCGACGCGCGAGGTCGTCTGGAGTCAAGCAGAACTTCCCGGTGAAGCTCAGCCAATTCCCGCAGATGCGTCATCTCAGGGATGTGGATGGGCCCCGATTTTTACAATCGAAGTACCTGAAACGTGGCAAAGCGGCTATTATGAAGGCACACTCAGCTCAACCGATAGCGGTGGTGATCACATTTATAGAAATCAGCGCACGGCGGAAAGCAAACTCTTTTTTATTCTTCGTCCTGCAAGCCCTGGGGCAAATACGTCCATCCTGCTTCAACTCTCTACGAATACTTATAACGCCTACAACAACTGGGGTGGATTCAGCCTTTACGGGTATCACGGAGCGAGTAAGATACAAGGAAACCGTGTCTCGTTCGATCGACCCATGCGTGGTATCTTTAGTAACTGGGAGGCGGCTTTTGTTGTCTGGGCAGAGCAGAACGGATATACGTTCGATTACGCTGCGAATTCCGACTTGGAATTCCATCCCGAAATGTTGGAGCATTATAAACTCGTGTTGAGTGTCGGACACGATGAATACTGGTCTGCTCCAATGCGTGACAACCTTGAGGCATTCATTGCCAACGGGGGGAACGCTGCCTTCTTCAGCGGGAATTCGGTCTGCTGGCAGGTCCGCTCTGAAGACAAGGGCAGGGCTCTTGTCTGTTGGAAGCAAACCTACAATCAGGATCCAGTTTTCAAGACCGACGATCACAGTACCCTCAGCACGCTCTGGAGTCACTATTTGGTAGGTCGCCCTGAGAACCAATTGACCGGTGTAGGTTTTCTTCAAGGCGGTTATCACTTGAGTCACGGTCAATTTATGGACGGTCCAGGGGAATACACCGTCCATCGTCCGGAGCATTGGGTGTTTGAAGGAACAAATCTCTCGCGAGATGATACTTTCGGTGGAAAGAATACGATCGTCGGGTACGAATGCGATGGGTGCGAGTGGACCCTTGTAGACGGTTTACCAGTCCCGACCTATCAAGACGGCACACCTGAAGGCTTCACGATCCTTGCGACGGCACCTGTCCGTTGGCATCCAGATGACTGTGAATGGTACGAACATTGGGAAAGAGGGAGAACCGGTGCGGCAACAATGGGGATCTATACGAAAGGCGGGACTGTTTTTACTGCAGCCACGACTGACTGGTCGCACGGCTTGGCGGGTGGCGATGCTATCGTTGAACGGATCACGCATAACATTCTCCAGAGACTTTCGTGAGACTGTTGATTCTAAAACTGACCAATATTCCGTTGCCAATTCTCCGATGACGTGCTATCCTATTGCGTATGGAAACGCAAGCGCGAGTCCCCTCAACAGTACACGACCCTGGGGGAGTCCTCTTAATCTCCTGCTACGAACTCGGGCACCGACCCATTGGGCTTACCCGTCCGATCCGCGCCCTTGAAGAGGCAGGATTCGCTCCTGATGCGATTGATATTGCCGTAGAACCCTTGGACGTTGAAAAGGTTGAGAGCGCACGTTTCATCGGTATATCCGTCCCGATGCATACTGCTTTGCGATTGGGGGTTCATCTCCTTGAACGTATCCGTCAACTCAAGCAGGAAACACCTTACAAAATATGCATGTACGGGCTTTACGCAACGCTCAACGCTGATTATCTGCTTGCACACGGTGTTGATTTCTGCATCGCAGATTCAACGCAGCTCGTCGCGCTGGTGGAAGCCCATGCGAAGGAAGAACAGTCTGAATCACAGGAATCCGATCTCTGTGTGGAATTACCACTGCTGGAGATGTATGCTCGATTTGAGGACAAAGATGAGGTCCGAACCGTCGGTTATACAGAGACGACACACGGATGCAAGCATCTCTGCACACATTGTCCTATTCCCCCGGTCTATAACGGCAAGTTTTTCGCTGTGCAGCGCGACACCGTACTCTCCGAAATACAGAAACAGGTGGTGGAAGGTGCGACGCATATCACTTTTGGTGACCCAGATTTCCTCAACGGTCCGACGCATGGTCTCCGCATTCTTCGTGCAATGCATGAGACTTTCCCAAACCTCACCTTCGATTTTACAACCAAGATTGAGCACATTCTGAAAAATAGAGAGCATTTCCCAGAATTCGCACAACTCGGATGCCGATTCATCATCTCTGCTGTTGAAACGTTGAACGAACACGTCTTGACGATTTTGGAGAAGCACCACACGCGTGCCGATGTAAGGGAGGCAATTGACATTGTTCATGGAGCCGGGATAGCGTTGCGTCCCACCTGGGTGCCATTCACGCCGTGGACGACCTTAGACGATTATCTCGACCTCCTTAAGTTTATCGACACACACGGTCTTGTGTATCACGTGGATCCGGTGCAGTACGCCGTTCGATTGTTAATCCCACCCGGTTCATACCTCCTCAATCGTCCCGAAACGAAAGAACTTGCATTGGTCATTGACGAATCCTCCTTTAGTTGTACGTGGGTACACCGCGATGCACGGATGGACGAACTTCATAAAACGGTCAATGCCCTCATTGAAAGCGACGCACGCGCCGGTGTTGACCCGCTGAAGACCTTCTATAGGATATGGAGGCTCGCTGCCGATATGAAAGGACAGTCGCCACCAACAGAAAAAAAAGAAACGCATCTACCTGCGCCACGACTCACCGAAGCATGGTTCTGCTGAGCGGAACCCACCGATGGGCAGTTTGCTCCAATGCATGTTTAGAAACGGATATCACGGTTATCTATTCGCCAAAATGCGTAAGTCCAACCGGGTCCCTACTCGCTACTGAAAACAGATAGGCAGGCGGGCTATACGGAAAAGGACATCATATCAAATTTCATCTGACTGAACCTCAAGGAACGGAAAAAAATGTTAGAACAAATTCAACAATTGCTCAATTTGGAAACTGCTCCTGTTGCTGTAACGTTTCACGATACACAACCTGATGATATCTCCCGTGTGGAGAAAGCTGAAGCCTCCGGTTGCACCTATTGGCGACGCGCTGCTGAAGGCAAAACGTTTTATACAGAAGCCTCCGACCATTACAACTGTCCGATAGGGTGCTACACACACAACATTGCGTTACCGGATGCACAGATGAAGGAACTCGAAGACACGCTTGGACTGATGGGTGAACTCGGCTACATCGCTATGGAAGAAGTCCCCGGTATCCCAACACGGGAAACGCCTTTCAAAAGTGCAGTCTATGCCCCTCTATCAGATACTACTGACACTCCTGATGTCGTCATCATCTCTGGTACGCCGAGACAGATGATGCTCTTGACAGAAGCCGCGACTGCTGCTGGAATCGGTCCAGAAAACGGAGTCATGGGAAGACCGACGTGTGCCGCCATCCCCGCTGTTATACAAGGTGGACGAAGCGTAAGTAGTTTGGGGTGTATCGGCAACCGCGTCTACACTGCCCTCTCTGATGATGACTTCTACTTCGCCTTCCCCGGTAAACACATCAATGCGCTCATTGAAAAGTTGGAAACGATCGTAAACGCGAATCAAGCATTAGAGGAGTATCATCAGCAACGCCAATCGGTTTTTTAAATTTACCTGCGGAGAAATTGCGTGCGTTACAACTATCGGAGGCATTGCTTATATCCGCCTGCGCCGTTGTTGCAGGCTACTTTTATAGTAGATTCCGTAATGACTTGGACACTTGTAGCGGCGTGTGGGCTATGAAGTTATATGTTCTGATGGCACAGCCTAACAGGCGATGCGACAAGTGGAAATTTATTGTCGGATTCTACTATAATTTTACTCTGCGGAGAAACAAAGATCATGCAAAATGTTGCTGTTATCACTGGCGCTGCGAGTGGCATCGGACGAGGATTGGCGGAACGGTTTGCCGAAGAAGGTATGAAAGTCGTTCTCGCTGACGTTGAAGAGGAAGCGTTAGCCAAACTTGAGTCGAACCTAAAGACTAAAGGTGCAACGGTTCTCACCGTCAGAACGGATGTCTCTAACGCAACAGAGGTCGAAAATCTTGCTGTGCAGACGTTAAAGGCTTTCGGCGCGGTGCATATCCTCTGCAACAACGCCGGTGTCGTCTGTAGTCGTCCGGTCTGGGAACATACCCTCGCCGACTGGGAATGGGTGTTGGGTGTTAATCTATGGGGCGTGATCCATGGCATCCGAGCATTTGTCCCTCGTATGCTCGAACAAGGAGATGCCTGTCACATTGTGAATACTGCTTCTATCTTAGGTTTGGTGGGCGGTCGTGGTGAAGGTATCTATAAGGTGAGCAAACACGGTGTCGTCGTACTTTCCGAAACCCTCGCCGATGAATTAGCAGGGAAAGGGGCCAATATTCAGGTGCATGTCCTCTGTCCTGGATGGGTCCGCACAGGAATTTTGGACTCCGCCCGAAATCGCCCAGACACATTGCGAAACCCGGCAGAGAACGAGCGTCCACAGGAAACAGTTATTGGAGGTTCTGGGAATTCTCGCGCCGAGATGGAGGCGGGATTGTCCCCTGCGGAGGTGGCGGAGTCTGTCTATAACGCGATCCAGACCGGCACCTTTTATATTCACACACACCCTGAACACAAAACGTGGATTCGCGAGCGTATGGAGCGTATTCTTGAATAACTGCCTTAATGAATAAAAAAAGACATAAGGGTTCCTTTGAGCCATCTTATAGCCCGATCAAGGATAGAAATGTCATCCCTAAAATTTCCGAGTCCCGTGTTGCATCTGTTACAGATATAACCCCTTATTTCTCCTGTGGTATGGTCATGATCTAAATTTACATCTCTTTTACTCTGAATCGTTAGGGTCCTATTACATATCTTACAGTAAAATTCCTCACCTATTTCCGGTCTGGGATGCTGTTCCTCATACTTTCGCCTTACATTAGTTGGTATTGGCTTCTTGCTTGCTCGGCACTCTTTACATTCGCTGCGCCAAACACTGGGACGGTTGCGTTCAAATGCCTCTATCGGCAAAAGTCTTTTACATTCCTTACAAATACGAGGTTTCGCTTCTTGAGCCACATTCAGCCTCCAGCAATTTCATCTGTTCAGGGCTTTGTGATTCCTTTGATGGACGAATTCTTCGCAGTCTCTCTCTGGCAATTTCGCAGTAATTTCCATTAATTTCGCTACCAAGATAATTTCTACCATTTAACTCAGCCATGAGTGCTACAGTCCCACTCCCTAAAAATGGATCATACACCAAATCATCCACGTTGCTCCAAGAAATAATGTGGTCTTGTGCCAATTTTTCAGGAAATATAGCAGGATGTTTATGTGCGATTTCATCTGATGCTGAATGCCCTTTTCCAATCATATATTTCCAAACATTCGTACGTCTTCCGTATTCGGAATAACCTTCTCGGTTTGACCTCAATAAAGAACCGTCGGGCAAGCGTTTTGTGCCGGTGTCCCCTTTGCGTGATTCCTTGTTTTTCCTATCTCTAATCAGATTAATTGTTTTAGGCTGTCCCTTACTAAAAACGAACATATATTCAAACGATTGCCAGTAAGTTTTGTTATTGCCAACGGCTCCTCTGGGGGGTTTCAAGTAAATCATTGTATCAAACAAGTTAAATCCGATCTCTTTAAAATAAAGTGCCTGCCGAAACGAAGTGCCTGTTTCATTTCCTTTTATTGTCTGATCGCCAATAACCCATACAACGACACCACCAACCTTAACAACCCGATACAGTTCAGAAGCAATTTGTTCAAAAGATTCTAACTTATACCCTTCATACTCACGCATTTCGTCATAAGGGGGTGAAGTTACGATAAGATCAACAAAGGCATCACTCATAATCTTCATTGTGTCAAGGCAGTTTTCGTTTCTTATATCGTTCAATTTCATAAAGCATTACCTCTCACAGTGCTATTAGGATAAGTAAAATACCATAGGATTTACAAACAAATCAACCAAAACTTGATAGTTTCAAAAATTACCCCCGGAGTGTCTGAAACATATTAAGTCAAATCCAACACACTCCGAGCGACTTCACCCTTTGCCAAAGCCTCGAATGCATCGTTGATCCCTTCCAACGGATAGGTGCGTGTGACGAGTTCGTCCAGTTTAAGCTGTCCGACTTTATAGAGCGAAACCAATCGCGGGAAATCCACATGCGGACGTGCAGTCCCATACATCGAACCGATGACCATCTTCTCTGGCATTAGCATCCGTGCGTCGAATTCGACAGGGGTATTCTCTGGGGCGTGCCCAACAAACACCGTCACACCTCGGCTCCGGGTACAGAGGATCGCCTGTCGGAAGGTTTCACCGATCAACCCGATTGCTTCAAAAGCATAGTGGACACCGCGTCCATCGGTAATTTCCTTAATCCGTTCTACAGGCTCCACCTCAGAAGCGTTCACTGTGTGAGTCGCACCAAATTGCCTACCCAGTTCAAGTTTGTTGTCGAGTACATCGACGGCAATAATAGGTTCACCACCAGAGATCGCGGCACCTTGTATACAATTCAGTCCAACGCCTCCACAGCCAAAGACGGCTACCGAACTGCCGGGGGCGACCTCTGCAGTATTGATGGCCGCGCCAACACCTGTCATCACACCACATCCGATGAGTGCTGCTTGTGCAAACGGCATATCCTTATCAATGGGAACAACTGCGTCCTGTGGGACAAGCGTCTCAGTGCCGAAGGTCCCTAATCCCGACATCTGGTCGATCTCTCGTCCACTCGATTTTATAGCCGGTCTACCTGACCCGTCAGAGGGGAGTGCACACAAATTCGGATACCCCTTCTGACACATTTCGCAGAATCCACAGTTCCGTTTCCATGAAAGGATAACATGGTCGCCAACTTGGACTTGCGTCACATCGCTTCCGATCTCTTCTACGACACCAGCCCCTTCATGCCCAAGGATGACAGGTAACCTGACGAAGGGCCAATCACCCTTAACAACGTGCCAATCGGAATGGCAAACGCCGCTGGCGACCAATCGTACCCGGACTTGGTTTGCGTTTGGACTCGGTAAGTCGAACTCTTCAATTTTTAAGTGTGTGTCAGTTTCATACAATACTGCAGCTTTCATTAGATTCCTCCGAAATTTGTTTTTTACTATGGGTCCCTGGATTAAAGAAACATCCAAGCAACCCCAGCACCTGCGCAGGCCTCCTATAGAGGCTTGGGGGACAATTTAAGCTTAGATGTTTTTGAGGGTTTGTATGTTTCTCACTTCTTAAAGCATCACGCACTCGGTCACAGAAGCGGTATCATTATATCACTTTTGGGAAAAGATACAAGATGGGATTTTAGATTGACATTCGCCTCTTAAAACGCTATAATAAGTTGAAATGGATCTCTATGGGAAGCCCATCTGCTGCCTTAAAAAAACACAATACAGGAGGATTGATGTGTATCGCTTTCATTCGCCCCGCAAGCTGATATTAAAGAGTCGGAGGGTCTTGCTCGTCGGCATCTGCGTCTTTGTTACGCTTTCGTGTGGAAGCGGGGTAATCCAGAATTTTGAGGGCATCCAACTCCAATCGGATCCACGCGTTGATAGGATTGATCTGCGGATTTATCTCGTGGATAGAAACGGAATACCACTGATATGGAATCAAAGCATTCTTAGCCCAAGTGTCGGCGTGAGTACTGTCTCTGAAGCGGATTTCACCACTAATGTCAAAGTCTATTCTATGCGTAACGGGAAGCAACATAAGAAAGTCTATGATGGCCGTCTCATCGACCTCCGTTGGTCACAGGAACTCAATAGATTGGATCGACTTATGACTGCAGAAATCCCGCGAGGCTTCATCGAGGAAGACCCGGAACGCGATACGCATTTAGGTGTCATTACCGTTGAAATCCAGACTGAGAGACAGGGGCCCTTCTCGGATACCTTAGAAAGAACCGCTATCTATAAGTATTGAATTGGCTATCAGCAATGCGTTATTTTTATCGCTATTACGTTGCTATCATCCGTGCGACCAGAGGTCTCTGAATTGGTGGTTTCCGATAGTTATGAAGATAGCCCTTCCGCGCCTGTCAGCCGGCTGCAAATAGCCAAAATCCATAACAAATAGCCGACAATCGATAACTGAAAACTACGAAAAATATGCCCATCCACACACAAGACTATCGACACTGGGAAGGCACACTGAACCCCCGTCCTTATACGAGATGGTGGGTTATCACAAAAGCAGAGTTGAAACTGCTTGCACAACGCAAAATTGTCCGATTAATTGTTGCTATTCCTCCGGCAATCTACATCCTGGTTCACGCAATTCTGATTTACATCCTCAATCAGGTGCCGGGATCAGAATTACCCTTTGACATTGACAACGAGTTTTTTCAGAAATTCCTATTTCGAAATCCCGACGCAGGGCCCCCCTCCTCATTCCTTATCGCTCTGATTGCTATTTTCGGTGGATCGGGGTTAATCGCTACGGATCTGAAGAATAATACGCTCTCGCTTTACCTCTCCAAACCGATTTCATGGATAGACTACCTAATTGGGAAATTTGCCGTCATCGGGATCTTGCTCGGTTGCCTCACATTGGTTCCAGGGCTGTTGCTGTTCCTTGAACATGTGCTGCTGACCGATACCTCTTTTCTGAAAGAGAACTATTGGATCCCTCTTTCCATCATTGCCTACTCGGTTCTCATCACACTCTCTTCGAGTCTATTGATGCTATTGTTCTCATCGCTTACCTCAAATTCTCGCTATGCCATCATCGGCTTCTGTGCTGTGTGGTTCGGCTCGCCTGTTATCTATGAGATACTCAAAGCGATTACCCGCACCAGCAAAATGGCGTTAGTCTCTATTTGGACACACTACGATATTCTCGGTACAGTCCTATTTGCCCGTTCATACGGCTACGACGTGCATTGGGCGTGGGCACTCCTCGTCCAGATTGCCTTGATAGTTCTTTGCATCTTCGTGCTTCACCGTCGGATTCGAGCAGTTGAAATTGTCAAGTAACGCATGAAGAAACACCCCAGTAAAAATACTCATTCTTACAAATTAGCGTAGTCTTGCGCCATTCGCATCCCACATCTCATATTCAGAATAGGCCTGTGGCGGCGTTATCGGGATCAGTGTGGGCAACCAGTCTGCACAGAATTGTTGAACCAGCCGCACCGCGTTCTGGTAGGCAATCCGTTCTTTTGTTTCATCATCAAGTGCTGCGGATTCAATCTGTGCCTGCACCAGCCGAAAATCGTAATACGGTAGGTCGCTGCCGAACATAATCCTATCGCTACCGAGATTATTAACGAGGTGTACGAGGTCCCAACTTACATCTGCTCCCTCCGGTTTCTGTGCCACATCGAACCAGACATTTTCGTATTTTCCACACTGATCAATCGCATCCAGATGTCCGACTTTGTTCATCGAAACATGCCCAATAATGAACGTTATTGATGGAAACCGCTGCGCGTAAGCGGCAATATTTCGAGTGGAGCCTGCCTGATGTAGTAGACACAATCCGTTATGCATCGCCACTACCTCAAGGAACGCGTACAACTCACCACCCAGCGAATGTCCAGACAATCCAGGATGACACATAAATCCGATCAAACCGTCTTCCTGCATAGCTCTGTCCAATTCATCAACACCTGCTTGTTCGTGCCGGACCTCTGCGATCCCAAGTCCAATCGGAAAGCGCTCTGGATAGAGTTTGCATGCGTTGGCAATCGTCTTATGCTGTGCGCGCGTATCCAAGACACCGCGTGCCTGCGGACTCCCACCTGTTGGACACGGAATCGCACCGATAACATCTGCTGAAGCCATCCGGGCGAGACACCGTCCGACGCTCTGTCCTACAGTCGGCGCTCGTGATACCGTCATACCGATATGGCAATGTACATCAAAATAGGGACGCATTTTTTAATTATTCCTTGTGGTTCGGTGAGGCGAGTTTCGCGATTGCGTGCTTTTCCGTAGTCCCGCCCTCCATTTCACTACGGGCTTACGCGTTCTGGCTAATATTCTTTCCATTCTCCACGGGCACAATTTCGTTATCAGAATTCCGGTACAGGGGCATAAGTATTAAAACCATCTGTCCTATCTTCGCCTTGCAGTAGGTAAATATGGTGCTTGCGACGCCACTCTGCACCCGGATAGCGAACAGTCGCAGGCATGTAGCGCATTGTATAGCCACATCTCCGTTTTTGTGAGACGTTCGGACTGGAATTATGGATGGTCCATGCGTCATGAAAATGGCATTCGCCAACCTCCAGTTCCAAATTGACGACTTTTGATGTATCCAAATCCTCCTCCACGACCTCGCTGCCGAAGAGGTTATTCGTGCGATCAACATCTTCATAGCGGCGATCACGTAACCTGTGACTGCCGGCGACAACACGCATACAACCGTTTTCAACCTTCGACTCATCTACTGCCAGCCACATTGTGATAACGTCCATCGGCTCAAGAGACTTGCCCCAGTAGACCCCATCTTGATGCCATGGGACCGCCATACCATCGTGCTCGCGTTTACTAATAAAGTGGCTCGACCAGAGCACAATATCCGGTCCGATAAACCGCTCTATAACCTTTAACACCCGTGGATGCGTTAGGTACTTGAACAAGAATGGGTGCTCAAAATGCGGGACATCCATCTGTTCAGGCCGTCTGCCTTCCGGCAAATTTGCAATCATCTCGTCCACATAATCTCGGAGTGTATCCAATTCCGATTTTGTGAAGATACGTCCGAATGTGAGATAACCGTTTTCCTTGTAAAACTTAACCTGCTCATCAGAGACAGTTGTTTCCAATTGCCAATCCATTGTGTTCCTCCTTTCGGTGATTTTATCATACCCGTGCCTCGTAGAAAAATCAATTAGAAAACGTCGGGATTCAGAAATCTGTCCTATAGGAAAACCGAATCGCACTCCCATAGTGCTGTCTGACTTGACAATTCGCGAGACGCATGGTAAAGTATCAACCATGAAAATTGTAGTTGCACCTGACTCATTTAAAGGGAGTGTCAGTGCTCTCGAAGCCGCGAATGCGATGGAGCAGGGACTCCGCCGCGTATTTCCCGATGCTCTCATTGAGAAAATACCGATGGCGGATGGGGGTGAAGGGACAGTGCAATCGCTTGTTGATGCTACGGGTGGACATCTCCAGACACGCCGTGTGCTTGCCCCCCTCGAAAACGAGGTCGATGCCCAATTCGGTATCCTCTCCGACGGAGAGACTGCCGTTATTGAGATGGCATCCGCCTCCGGTCTCACACTTGTTGCGCCGCATGAGCGGAACCCGCTTCGGACAACCACCTATGGCACTGGACAACTCATTCACGCCGCTCTGGAAGCAGGGTGCAGACACTTAATCATCGGTATCGGTGGGAGTGCTACAAACGATGGCGGTGCTGGAATGGCGGAGGCACTCGGTGTCCGATTGCTGGATAGGAATGAAAAACAGATTCAGCGCGGCGGTGGGAATCTTGGGCAATTAGCGTCGATAGATGCAACAGGTCTACATCCTGCTATTGCCGAAACTGAAACCGTTGTCGCTTGTGATGTTAACAATCCTTTAACGGGGCCAGATGGGGCATCACACGTCTATGGACCACAGAAGGGGGCAACCCCTGAAATGATTGAAATGTTAGATGGGCATCTCGCACATTTTGACAAGATTTTGGCACACACCTTCGGAAAATCCTTTAATGATATTCCCGGCGCGGGTGCAGCCGGTGGATTAGGAGCAGGATTGATGGCGTTTCTCAATGCCGAATTGCGACTCGGTATCGATATTATGATTGATGCAGTAAATCTCAAGGAACGAGTAAAAGGTGCTGCAGTCGTCTTTACAGGCGAGGGGCAACTGGACTTCCAGACAGCATTTGGGAAAACGCCTGTCGGTGTTGCGAAGGTCGCGAAAATTCACGACATTCCCGTTGTAGCAATTGCTGGTGGTGTCGCTGAAGGAGCTGAAGCCGTTTATGATGCCGGTATTGATGCAATGTTGGGCATCGTACAAGAGCCGATGTCCCTTGGAAATGCCGTTACAGACGCGTCTCGATTGATCGCCAACACAGCCGAGCAAGCCGCACGATTGGTTGCTATCGGATCCACTGGACTGCTGAGAGGCTAAGAAAGGTCGAAGGTTTCCGGGTGTCGGAAACCTCCTAAAGACCTTACTACTGTAACCCAAGTTGCCACGTTGTAGCATAACCTGTTAGATTGTGCCTCTTAAGCACGCAGGAGATCAGCACCTTACGCTACGGAATACCTCCGAATCATGAAACCGTTTCAGTGAAAATGGGACAGGATGCCTAAAATCTTGTGAGTAGCAAATGGGTTACTGTAACAATATCGGTACGTCTTTCATGAAATCGTCTGTCTCAATCTGCCACATTTTCATATCTGCAGCGAGGGACCGAATGAGGTCAGCATGTTCAGGACTTTTAACATCATCGGCAGCAAGGTTTGTCGTCTCCCAAGGATCCCGTTCTAAATCGAAAAATTGGATGCAATCCGTGCCAGCACCCGTTTCTTCGGAGACATAGTAACGAATCAATTTCCAACGTCCATCCGTGATCGTGCGTTGAATATCTCTATACGCCGCGAAGACTGTAGGGCGCACCCGTTCTACGCGACCATTCATTAATTCTACTAAACTGCACCCTTCAGTCGTATCTGGACAGGCGGTATCGGTGAGATCACAGACGGTGGGAAACACATCATACAGATAGGTTAACGCGTCAACTGTTTCCCCTTCGGGGATCCCAGGTCCAGCAAATATAGAAGGCACGCGTATGCTATGGTTATAGAGATTCTGTTTTCCTAACAGTCCGTGTTGTCCAACAGCGAGTCCGTGGTCGGCGGTATAGATGATGATTGTGTTGCCGAGGTGTCCGGTTGCTTCCAATGTGCTCAGCACGCGCCCCATTTCGGCATCCATGTGTGTAATCATCCCGTAATAGTCGGCGATATGTTGTTGAACGATCTCTGGTGTGCGAGGGAAGGTTGCCAACACTTCGTCTCGAATGCGCATTTCACCGTTGTCGAATGGATGTTCGGGGAGGAAGTTTTCAGGAACAGGTATATCCTCTGGGGAATACATCGTCGCGTATTCTCCGGGTGCTGTTCTCGGATCGTGCGGTGAAGTAAAGGAGAGATAAAGAAAGAAAGGGTTCGTGGCATCATAGTCTTGCAGGAATTCTACGGCGGCATCTGTGAAGAGTTCTGTGGAAAACTTTTCTCCAATATACCTGGCATCATTCGGATATTTTCCTGCTGGATCGAAATCGAAAACGGGCACTTTATATTGATCGCTCATTCCACCAAAGAAAATCTTAGCACCATCATCGAAACTGTCGGTAAACGTTTGTCGATCATTGTGCCATTTGCCACTAAAAAATGTGTGATATCCCGCCTCGCGCATCACCTGTGGCCAAACCGCTAAATCTCGATTAATCTGGTTTCCACCGCTCCGGAAAAGATTAGCACTCGTCAGGACAGCAGCTCGGCTTGGCACACAAACTGCACCGACGAGGGACCCCATAATATGTGTTTGGCGGAAGGTGGTTCCTCGCACCATGAGTGAATCCATTGTTGGTGTCTGGACTGTTGGGTCACCCATGCCACTGATGGCATCCCATCGATGGTCGTCAGCGATCATAAAAAGAACATTGGGTTGTGAAGACATATTTTAACTTTCCTTGCGGTTCGGTCAGGTGAGTTTCGGTTCTGAAGTGTCTCTCCGTAGACCCGCCTGCGCCGTTGTTGCAGGCTACCGTTTTGGGGTGATATTTAAAAGAAAAAAGGAAACATCAACATTCCTAAATCCAGTCGAAACGCATCGAAAACTTGTCCGAAAATAAAATGGAGGCACTCCAGAAGGATACAGTCAGAAAAATGAAGATTGCTACGATTGAACAATTCTATCCACGTCGTCGGATGCGTCTCGTGAAGATTACAACCGATACTGGCATCGTCGGATGGGGGGAAACGACGCTTGAAGGTAGACCCAAGAGCACTTGGGCGGCTGTAGAAGAACTTGCCGATTATTTTATCGGCAAAGACCCGCTCCGCATTGAACACCACTGGCAACATGTCTACCGTTCTGCCTTTTTCCGAGGTGGAAATATTCTCATGTCCGCTTTGTCGGGTATCGATCAGGCACTGTGGGACATCGCCGGTAAACATCACGGTTTGCCTGCCTATCAACTCTTAGGCGGTGCTGTACGCGATCGTATCCGCGTTTATGCACACTGGGGCATCGGAAGTATGACAGATGAAGGAAAAGCAATTGCCAAAGAACGCCTTGAATTCTTACAGCAAAAAGGGGGTTACACAGCGTTTAAAAGCGGTCCTGGTGGTAAATGGCGTGGACATGAACCTCCTGCGGTGATTGATGAATTTGTGGAACGTGCCTACCTCATGCGTGAATGGGTGGGGCCCGAGGTCGAACTCGCCTTCGATTTTCACGGTAAAATGACCCCTGCCCTTGCAATCGAGATATGTCACGAACTTAAAGGGATGCGTCCGATGTTCGTCGAAGAACCCATCCCACAAGAGAATGTTGACGCGCTTAAACAGGTATCCGACCATGTGCCGTTTCCGATTGCGACTGGGGAACGGCTGCTCACTCGCTGGGGCTTCCGAGAGGTGTTCGAAAAACAAGCAGTCGCTTACCTACAACCCGATACCTCGCATGCCGGCGGCATTACTGAACTAAAAAAGATTGCGAACATGGCGGAGGTCTACTACATGCACATCGCTCCGCATTGTGCGATTGGGCCCGTTGCCTTTTCCGCTTCCCTTCATGTTGATGCTGTTGTACCGAATTTCCTAATCCAAGAGCAGATTGATGCAGGCTTAGGTGACGGCCTGTTTACTGAGGAGTGGCAAGTCACAGATGGACACATTGAATTACCGACAAAGCCCGGACTCGGCTTTGAAATTGATGAAAAGGAAGCGGAACAGATCCTTGATACCTATCCAGAAGAGCTCGGCGGTGAATTTTATTATGATACAGATGGCAGCGTCGCAGATTGGTAGATTGGTTATCGGTTGTCAGTTATCAGTAAGCGAAATTTGAAACCTCGGCAGATCGCAGGTTGGGTTGAACAGATAGCCCAAAATCGCTGAGCTCAGAGTAGCCTGATACTTCCTCTATCATCTTCAATTGTAGAGATACCGAGTGAACTTGACATTTCTTTGCGTTCAACCCGTGTTAAGCGTTAAACCACCGGTTTCCGGTTTGCAACATAAGGCGGTTCAAGCATCAACTTTTGGTCCTCGTCTGACATCAGGTTGCGGAGTTCATCGTCGTGCCTACCTTGCCCCCACGAGGCGTGTCCGGGTGAGTACTTGAACAGGATAGAACGGCGTTCGTGTGAAGCAGTCCACGGGAGTGTACCGTGCGTCAACGCCTCTGTGAAGATGACGACATCCCCCGCTTTCTGATGCACAGGTGCCATACAAATCTTATTGTCCTGCACAGGTCGGAATTGCGCGGGACAGGGATAGTTACTCTTATGGCTACCAGGGATACAACAGAAGCCTCCTTGTCCAGGAAGCATATCCGTTAAAGCCCACGACGCAACTGTTAAACCGTTATACATCCGATCGTTTCGGAAGACGTAATACTGCGCTGGGTCGTAAGGTGTCCCACCACCGTGAAGCGTCCCACCTGGGTTCCCTTCTATCATCAAGATGCCGTAGACATGATCCAATCGGAATTTCGGACCGACGATCTCCGCTAAAAATGGCATGATATGTGGATGATTCAGAAGTTTGCGGAACGCATCATTTTCCCAACCCAAGAATCCCCCAAACCGCTGCGAATAGACATCATCATCTACCGGATCCGGATACTCCTGTGCATCAATGAGGGCATTGAGCTCCGCGAGTTCGTCTGCTCCTAAGACGTTTTCGATGTTCACATATCCCCAGAGGTCAAACAGATATTTTTCTTCAGGGCTCATCAAACCACCTCCATTTTGGACTATTAACGCGGACACAAACGAAATGAAAAATAATAAAACACTTCGGTAATTCTATAACCATATCCGGTGCGGTTACAAAACGCCCGACCGTGCCTGGGAAAAATAGGTATTACCGAATGAAATTCTGAAACTTCATACAGTTTGTGCTGCTATTGATGTGCTGAGCGCGAGGTGGGTTCAAGACGCGTAACAACGATCTGCTCTCTGTCAATCAGTTCACCGACGCGTGAAGAGATTTCATTTACCCATCGGTCGTCTTCATAAACCGCTGCATAGAGTTGTTCTCGCTGTGCTTCGCTCTCAAACCGCCGAATCCAGACGTAAAGATCGTCCTCTTCTTCACCGATGAAACTACCAATCACAACCATCCCTTTAGAAATCTGGAACGGGAGGACTGTTTCTTCCATATATTTCACCCAATTCTCACGTTGACCGGGTTTTGTTCTGTACTGTCGCAGTTCAAAAAAAGCCATGAAAATCTCCTTTTTAATGGTTTTCAGTTTTCAGTTAAAGAGGAACCCTGTAACAATAGACTGCTTGCTGAAGCCCGTAAATGAGGGGAGTTGTCAAGAAACATCTCTTATAGTAAAATCCGAAAACATGTTCACACTTGTAGCATAGCCTGTTAGGCTGTGCCAGCCATAACAGATAACTTCAGAGTTCATACGCCGCTATAAATGTCCAAGTAATTACGGAATCTACTATAACTGACGGGCGATAACCGATAACTATTCATCACCCAACTTGCTACGGACACGTTTTTAGGAACCCATAGATGCCGTTCTCAGCGAAAAGCCTTCAGTATTTGGCTGTTTTTGTAGCATAGGAAACCGTTGGTTTCCTGTGGATATTTATGCACAACCTAACAGGTTATGCTACGAGGTGGCAACTTAGGTTATTTATATTCGATTATAGCCGTAGCCTTTACCTGTAATTTCAAAGAGGGCTGCCGCCGCTTGGAAGTGAATCTCAGCGTCATGATCTTGGAGAATCAATTCAAGTAGTGCGACTGCCTTCGAATTTTTAGCCTCTCCAAGTGCCTTGATGGCATCAAGACGGAAACCTCTCGTAATTTGGGCTTCATGCAGTGCCGTGAGTTTCTCTACTAACGCTGTCACCGCCTTGTCCGTCCCGATTTTACCCAACGCCCGCGAGGCATCGCGGCGAATTTCGACGTGGTTTTCATCGTTGTTCATCACTGCGATAAGTGCGTCGGTTGTTGTTTCATCAGCTAACTCACCAAGTCCTTGTGTTGCCGCTCGGCGGACATCCTTTTCGACTTCGTTTTTACCCTCCATTATCTGAACGAGTTCTGGTATAAGTTGACTAATTCCGGCTTGTCCAAGGCTAAGTGCTGTGGCTTTTCGGGTGTCTACATCTGGATCAACTAACCGCTGCTTGAGTTGTGAAGTGTCCAAAGCGACATCAGATGTTTTGCATCTACCTAAGGCAACCATTGCGGCATTTCTGACCTGATGATTTTCCCAGTCATCCTCAGCACGAGCCAACATTTTAGGAGCAACGTATGCCGGTAAGTCTAATTTTTTCGCGGCGTTGACGAAAACTTCCCAACTCCAATTCCGTTTCAGATCGTCTGCTCCGATAGTTTTTCTGTTTGCGGCATCCTCAAGTGCGACGATATATTCGGTATCGTCAACAAGCCGTTTCGCTATTGCTTCTGCGGCACGCCCGCCGCCAATCGTCCCAAGTGCTGTTGCAGCTTTTGTCCGAGAAGAGGCCTTGGCTAATGCATCCGTACTCGCATCCAATGCTATCTGTTTGTCTTCCAAGATAGCGATCAACTTAGGAATCGCTGTCTCACTTTCGAGCTTGCCCAAAGCAACAATAGCGTTCTTTGAGATATTTCCAACTCGGATATCTAATGAGCGAATCAGCACATCTTCAGCGGATTTATCGCCGATATTGCCGAGTGCTGCTACGGCAGCATCGCGGACAATATCCGGCTCTAATGGATTTTCAACGATCTCACTGAGTTGCGCAACCGCTTTTGCATCCTTGAGGTTCCCTAAGGCGGCGGCGGCTTTTAATCGGATTTCGGCATTTTCATCGGAGAGTGCAGTGAGCAACGCGGGAGAGGCCCGTTCATCTTTGAGAGCACCGAGAGATACTGCTGCCGCTGCGCGAACGGATTTCATCTCATCCATGTTTTCGAGAATAGGAATTAACGGTTCAACAACCCGACGTTCTTTGAACCCACCCAACGATTCCGCGGCGCGTCTACGAATGACATAACTCGGATTTTTCAATTCCGCCAGCATTGCATCGACAGCAACCTTTTTCGCGCTCGCTCCGATGACATGGACAAGTGCCCATCGTACCCATTCGTCATCTGCAGATTTAAGAGCATCGAGTGCAAATTGGGCTGTTGGAATATTGTTATCTTTGATTAATGCGCCAATCACCTCGGTTTGAACAGATTGCACTTCGTATCCATCATCAAAACTTCCCAAACCCTTCTTGACAATATCAACAAGCCCTTTATCCCCGGCTTGAATCTCTCGCAGTGCCTTTGCCGCTTGAAAACGCGTCGTTTCATACTTATCGTTTTTCAGAACATCTACCAGCGGGTCAACAACCTTCTGCCCTTTTATTTTTCCAAGTGCGATCGCCGCTTCCTGTCGGACAGCACCCTGTTTGTCCTTTCTCAACGCAGTAACCAACGGCGGGATTGCGTCATCACCCTTGACTTCACCAAGTGCCCATGCTGCACTTTGTCGCACGGTTGCGCGGCCATCGTCACGAAGTGCGTTTGCCAGAGGCTCTACGACACTCTCACCCTTGATAATACCTAATGCTCGAGCGACCTCACTTCGGACAAGACTCGGAATCGGTTTGAGCTCACCCCAGGTCCGATAGTTTGCGCGTGGATAGTCAGGAGTCCATTGAATCTGGAAAGAATCGACCTGTGCTCGGAGCGCATCCAGCGTTCTGTACTCCCGTTTCATGTGCCGTTGGAAATCCGAAATTTCGTCAAATTGTGTAGAAAGAATCCAAAGTAACACAGAAATAGATTCAGGAGCTTGGATTCGGCTCAACACCTTGACGGCGTTTGCACGTAGGACAGGACTGGTTTCGTCACTGAACGTCAGAAGTAACATCGGTTGTGTTGCCTCTATAGGTTTGAGTCGCCAGAGTGCCGTAAGAGCCGCAATGCGTAAGGTCTCACGCATATTTTTATCCATCGCTATGATACTCAATTTCTGAACGGTATCTTCTGTGGACACCCCGATTTTTCCGAGTGCTTCTGCGGCATTTGTCGAGGTCGTGTCGTCATAGGAGAGCGCGTTCGTGAGGGCGATGACTGCCCTGTTGTTCTCACCACGTGCCCGCATATTACCAAGCCCAACCGCTGCGAGTGCTTTTACCTCTTTGTATGGATCGCTGTCCAACGCTTCAATGAGCGGAACAATTGCTCGCCGGTCACCGATTTGTCCAAGCGCATCAGCAACCTTCACCCGAATTTCGTCTGTGCCGCTTTTGAGCGCATCAATCATCGGCAGAACAGCAACACCGCTCATCGCGACGAGTGCCGCCAACGCTTCATCCTGTAACTCCTCGTCTGCTAACGCATCTATGAGGATTTCTACCCCATTTTCGGATTTGAGCAATCCGAGTGCTTGGATCGCGGCTGATAAGGTTCCGATCCTATATTTTTTCATCCACAAACCATCAATATAAGCACTCGCGATGTATTGGTATTCTGCAGCGAAGCCGGTGTCCTCATCAGGAATGATGTTTCGCGCGCCGGTATCCAACACCTCAAGGAGGGGCGCAACGGAGGGTTCCCCGATACGATTCAGCGCATGTATAGCGGTATCTTTGACGTAACTGTTCGGATCTGCGAGAAGCCGGACAAGATCAGGAATAGCCGCTTCTGCTTGTATACTCCCGAGGAGTTTCGCGGCGTGCATCCGGACCTGCGCGCTGTTGTTTCTGAGAGCAAGTTGGAGTCCCGGCACAATAATTGAGCTCTCAGCAACTGAACCGATCGATTGCTCAAGTGCGACAATTGCTCTATATGCAACTTCAGGGGCACTCGTGGTTGCGGCAAGAGTTTCCTCAAAAATTGGGATGAGTCCAGGGTTTCGCATTGCCCCGAGATAACGGACAGCCTCTTTTTGTATGGCTGTATCTTTATGGTGCATCGCCCGCTGTAAGAGTTCAACAACCGCTTCTCCATCTCCAAGTTTCGCCCTGAGTGCCGAGACTGCTGCAAGGGCGTTGGGTTGATAGCATTTTTCCGCGGCTAAAATTCCTATGACGACAGCAGCATCTGGATGTGTTACGAGTTCAGAGAGCAATTCTGATCGTTTTTCGACCGCTTCAGCAAGCGATATAGCAAAGAGTCCAGAGACAGAGTTCTGTGAGCGGACGAGTCTTTCCTGTCGATCAAGTTCGTCAGAATCCGGGTCTTCCTGCAACGAGATATTATGGATGTCCGTCGCTAAGGTCTCAAGATAGGCGTTCGATTGTGCAATCGCTTCATGCCAACTTTCTGTCTCAGTGAGCGTCCGGTTTTGTAAGAACGCCTGCAGATGTCGCGCCTCCTGATTCCCAGTGTCTGTCCTTTGAACCGCCATTTGTGCGGCAGCATAATCCCCGCGAACAATAGCGGCTCGGGCTTCAATAATATCTCTGTTCTCCTTCTCACCACAGCCTATTGTGAGAGCAATCATCACAACGAGTGAAAGATGAATAGAGATTTTCAATATATTACATAAGAGGTGTTGCTTCATTTTTTATTTTCCCTCGCGGTTCGGTCAAGCATATTGTAATGAAGAAGGATCCTCGGCGTATATCCACCTGCGCCGATGTTGCAGGCTACAGTCTTGGTTCAACGTTTCAGAGGTAAAAGAGAGTCAATATTCCCAAACTCATGTAGAAACTCATCGAAACCCGCTCGTAATGGAATGCGGAGCGGTCCAGGAGCAATACATTAAAACCTTAACAGGACTTATGCGTGCTGCTCTTTTGTAGCAGAACCTGTTTGTGCCACAAGAACATCTGCGTTTTTTTGGGGTTCTCCCTCTCACAAAGCGTCCTATAGTCAAAATTGCGTAAGTCCTATTAACTTTTTAATTTCCAGCGATTACGAGTTTTGTCAAATCAGCGACAGCATAAATATTCTGTCCGATCTGGTTCAATAAAGCCAATCGATTCGTGCGCAGTGCTGGTTCCTCTGCCATGACCAAGACATCATCAAAGAATCTGTCTATCGCGGGTTGTAAAGCGGCGAGTTGCGTCAGCAGTTTAACGTAATCGCGTGCCTGAATGCTTCCCTGGAAATGCGGATCTGCTTCAGTGATACTGTCATACAACTGCTTTTCAGCATCGTCGCACAGCAGTGTAGCATCTACAGTTTCTGAAGCATCCTCCGGTAAAATTCTGAGCACCCGATTGAGTGCATTATATATTTCTTCAAAATTTGGTGTCAAGCGAAATTCAGCAAGTGCCTTGACGCGCTTGAGAATATCAACAACATCAACATCACCGACTTCCAAAACCGCATCAATAAGATCGGGCGTGTAATGCTGTGTTTGCAAGTTCAAATATTGGCTTGCCAACTCTGGCAAGATCAAGACGCTCCGTAGACGCTCCTTGATAAAACTGAGGACGCTCGTTTTTGTATCTGTCGCTAATTTTTCAGCATACAGGGAAACAGCTTTCTTAACGACTGCATCCATTGAGATTGATAACTGTTGATGCTGGAGAATACGAATTGTGCCGAGGACATGCCGTCGTAACGAGTACGGGTCTTGCGAACCTGTGGGGCGTTCTTCTATACCGAAATATCCGACAATCGTGTCGAGTTTATCGGCGAGCGCAACAAGCACACCGACATCGGTTTCGGGGAGTGGCGTATCGGCACCGAGTGGTTGGTAATGCTCAGCAATAGCAGTCGCGACAGGTTCCGATTCTCCACCACTTTGTGCGTAGTATTTTCCCGTAATTCCCTGCAATGACGGGAATTCAATTACCATGTGTGTCGTCAGATCTGCTTTACAGAGCCACGCTGCGCGTTCTGCCTGACAAATAGTTGTTTCCGGCACTTGCAGTTCCGCCCCGATGAACTGAACTAATGCTTTAAGTCGATCCGCTTTATCCAAGAGTGAACCGAGTTTTGCGTGGAAGACAACCGCGCCCAAACGTTCAACTTTATCAGCGAGGCTGGTTTTCTGGTCTTCACTGTAGAAGAACTCGGCATCGTTGAGTCTCGCATGGAGGACGCGTTCATTCCCGTGTCGAACTCCGTCAATATTGCTATCTGTCCCATTGGAAATTGTAATAAATTTCGCGGTGAGTCCGGACTCACTCTTCCACATCGGAAAATAGCGTTGATGCGTCTTCATTGCGGTAATCAACACTTCAGTTGGTATCTCCAAATGCGACTCACTAAAATTGCCGACGATTGGTTGCGGATTTTCCACGAGATAGTTCACTGTGTCTAACAATTCTTCATCCAGTTTCGGAAGGCATCCCTCGCCCTCTAAAACGTCTCTCACATGCTTCTCAATTGTGTTCCTACGCTCCTTGGGGCAGACGATGACATCAACAGCACGCAGTTTTTCAATATAGGTGCTTAAGTCAGCGGAAGTTAAAGTTATCGGTTCTGGATGTAAGGAGCGATGCCCATAGGTTAACCGCCCTGCCTGTGCTGCACCGTAAGTGCAATTGACGACCTCATCGCCTAATAATGCCACGAGCCATCGAATAGGACGTGCAAAGCGAGCGAACGCACGCGGTTCTTCGGATTCCGTCTCCCAGCGCATCGTTTTTGGAAAACGGAGTGCCTCTATCCATTCAACTAACAGCGTTGTCAAGATCTCTCGTGTTGGAACTCCCGTTTCGAGTTTGGAGGCTGCGACATACTCCCCTCGTTCAGTTTCAACGATGCGGAGTGCACTGAGATCAACACCCTGCGTCTTTGCAAAGCCCGTCGCCGCCTTTGTCGGCTCGCCATTTTCATCGTAGGCGATACGTTTCGGTGGTCCTATGACTTCTGTTTCTTGGCTTTCTTGAAACGTCCTTATGTCTTTAATACTGAGCGTGATACGACGCGGTGTACCGAGTGTTTCAACATCGCCAAACGGAATTCTGTAGTTCGTAAGGGATTCGGTTGCGAGTTCCCGTAGTTGTTCAAGGACAGGCGGGACATAACTCGTCGGTATTTCTTCCGTCCCGATTTCAAATAGGAGGTCAGTGGTCTTTTGTTCCTCATCAGATTCAGTGGGGTTAGAAACCGCACTTACCACGGTGGAAGTTGGCTCTGTGCTAAAACGTCCCATCAGAGGATGTTCCATCTCTTCGCGCTGTTTGACATAGGCGCGCGCTATCCGCTGCGCGAGCCGTCGGACGCGCTCAATGTAACTCACCCGCTCTGTAACACTGATGACCCCACGCGCATCTAACATGTTGAAGGTATGTGAGCATTTCAAAACATGATCGGTTGCTGGTAGTACTAATCCTGCATCTAAGCAGGCATGGGTTTCCTTCTCATAGGTGCTAAACAACTCAAAAAGCATATCTACATTCGCATGCTCGAAGTTATAAGTGGAGTATTCTACCTCGCTCTGCCGGTGGACATCACCGTAATTGACGTGTTCATTCCAGCGGATGTCAAAAAAGTCATCGACATCTTGTAGATAGAGAGCGATACGCTCAAGCCCATAGGTAATCTCAGCGCAAATGGGATCAAGGTCTATGCTTCCCATCTGTTGGAAGTAGGTGAACTGTGTGACTTCTGCACCGTTCCACCAGACCTCCCAGCCGAGTCCAGAGGCACCGAGCGTCGGGGATTCCCAATCGTCTTCCACAAATCGGATGTCGTTCTTGCGAGGTGAAATGCCGAGGTGATAGAGGCTTTCGAGGTAGAGGGGAAGCACATTCTCAGGAGCCGGTTTGAGTATCACCTGATACTGGTAATATGCTCCGACACGGAAAGGGTTTTCGGCATATCTGCCATCGGTTGGACGTCGCACAGGTTCTACGTAGGCGACTCGCCACGGTTCCGGTCCGAGGCATCGTAAAAACGTTGCAGGATTAAATGTGCCTGCGCCGACTTCTATATCGCACGGTTGCTGAATAACGCACCCGTGATCTGCCCAAAATTTCTCTAATGCTAAAATTATTTCTTGAAGGGTCATATCTGTTTTTCTGAGCATATTCCGTTTGGTAGTAATTGATACGCATTTATTGTAACATAAGAGGTTTCTTTAAGCAACGCATTTTCAGGTCGTCCGGGACGTAAGCGGAATATCGCGTTAGCCAAGGGTTCGTCGTGCGCGATACAGTTGACTTGGATTTCTTTCAGGGTTTAGTAGGAATGATTACGAGGAAAAAAAGGAGGAAAGAAAGGGGCGAGATAAAAAAATTGCCACCTTTCTTCCGGTTTCCTGTTAGTTTGCGTCCGGAAGTGGCTGTCCGGATTGTAAAGCTTCAAGACGTGCCTTACCGAGTTCTAAGAGGAGTTCTGTAACGAAGACACTATCGTGTGCGGCTTTGGCGTGACATCCGTGGCATCCCATACTCCCTTTCTCAGTGCCGTCACCGGCTTTCGCCACGAACTGATCCGCTTCGGAATCACGTTGATACTGTACATACATCCATCCATGGTGGTCAGCGTACATCGGATCATCTGTTTTCTTCATCACCGCAACGCGCCAGACAAAAGAATTGGTATCATCCATAATTTCCTTGACGGCTGTAAGGCCCGCAGGAAAGATAACAGGAGTGCCTGCTTCTATTGCTGCTGGCACGGCATAAAAGAACTGATGGTCAATGCCATCGAGATAGACAGTACGTTCCCCCGCGCCGTGTGCACTCCCACTATCTTTTGCTTCCGTGAATGTGGCTGGTGGTGCGGGCAGCGGCTGTGCGTATCGCCACGACTTATAGGCTGCTAAGGCTTCATCCATTGCCGGATCTGGCATCAGGGTGGTGTCAGTTTCGGTTGAAACTGCTGGCGTTACGATTTGTTGGATTCGCTCACAAGATGTGAAAGTGACACAAGCGATCAATATCGCAATCAAAATACTCTTAGATTTTCGTATCATTGATATTCTCCTATTATTTATTGAAAGAAAAACATGTGAATCGTTTTTCCGTAGTTGAGTGCGTATCTTTAGCACAACTATTATAGTAAAACCCGAAAATAAGTTGACACTTGTAGCATAGGCTGTCAGCCTGTGCATCAGATAATTTCATAGTTCACACGACGATACAAGTGTCCAAGTAATTACGGAATCTACTAT
>RKRR01000143.1 GCA_007571305.1 Candidatus Poribacteria bacterium
CATTTCCGCACGAATACGACACAGTAGAAACCAAGCGGTCTTTTGAGTCACGTCTAAATCGCGTGAAAGTTGGTAACTCGAGAGACTTTTCTTCGCATTGAGTATCAAAGCGATAGCAAGAAACCATTTTCGCAATTCGATTTTTGTGCCTTGAAAGACTGTGCCTTGCGTAACCTTAAAACTTGCTTTACAATCATGGCAATTGTAGCGGCCTGTGCGTCCGTATTTGCCTATATCTTGCGTTTCATTCTTAGGTCCTATGTGTGAACTCTCACAGTGCGGACACAGAACACCAGAACGCCATCTGACGCGTTCTAAATGTTCAAGACACGACGCTTGATCAGGGAAACGCTCCATGACTTCTATAAGGTTCATCCAAAACGCCTTTGTCTCTCAAAAGGAGTTGCCAAAAATATGCGACTTTCAGTATAATCATAGCAATCTCTAAAAAGCAACTCTGCTTTGAATTTGAGGGAGGCAGGCACTTCCCTTCTTAATTGTAATTATTATATCATTTTTTATACTCTGAAACAAGTCAAAAACCCTTTATTTCTCTGGATTTATCGCGATTTTTCATAAATTGTTGTAAGCCCAAAACTACTTATTGCGAAATTTTATTCTCAAACCCACGTTTTTTAACACCATCGTCTTGATTTTACAAGGAAGGAAAAGATGAAACACCAACATATCCTTACATATCTCTTTTTGATCGCATTAATTCCACTGAGTGCCAAAGCATTCCCACCTGCCTCACCCGCAGGTGGCAACTATTTAATCCTTGATGGAGTGGATGACTATGCGGTTTTAGACTTTAAAACCTTCGGTGTCCTCTTACCGAAAGGCACGGCTGAGTTTACCTTTGAAGCCTGGGTCTATCCGACCACACCCCCTGACGAGAACATATTCGCAACGATTCTCAGCCAACAGGTGCAGATGGAGGTCATGAGCGATAACGGGCAATGGGAGAATATAAAGAAACTTATCGACTGGCAGACAGGTGATTTACTCCTAATGATCCAAGGGCATATTACGGTTGAAGGAAAGCCCGCTACGACAGGATCCCGCCCAATAGCACTTTCGCCGAATCAATGGAGTCACATTGCATATCAGTCAGATGGAAAAGAGACAGCCACCATCGTTAATGATCTCGCAATTATCCAACCACGAGGAACAGTGCTCGCACACGATCTCGTGGGATTCGATCATCCAAAGGATTTTACACTCGGAGGATTTGGAGAGAAAATTAGGATTGACGACGATTTCTTTTGGGGACCCTTTGCGGGATATATTGATGAGGTCCGTGTCTCAACGGTTGCTCGTTATGATGTTAATAAGGAGGGTTTTACACCGCGTAATAAATTCAGAAAAGATCAGGAGACAATCGCGTTATGGCATTTCGATGAACCGGGTTGGACACAGAAATTTTCAGACGTGTCGGGGCATGCCCACCATTTGGTGGGTATAGGCGGCGCGAGAACCGGTATCCCGCTTGCAGTCGAAGCACAAGGAAAACTCACAACTCTATGGGCACGACTTAAGCAATGAAGTCACAAAAAAATTCGTTATGGATGTCGTTGTTCTCATTGTCTTGCTTATAGGTTCAATCAATCTGATGGAATCAATTTTCGCGCCGTCTGAATCAGTGTGCTTTCCGAGAACCATTTGCCTGCCACACGCCAGACACTGCTTGAAAACGTTGGGTACACATGGATCATCCCACTCAATTTCCACAACGGAATTCCCTCTTGCATCGCCAAAATATATTCATGGATGACTTCGCCCGCATTTGCGCCAACGAGATGAACGCCTAATATTTTTCCAGTCCACCGACTCGCGATGACTTTGCTGAAGCCGTGTGTCTCATCCTCAGCGACAGCTCTGTCAACATCTCCCTGATCCAGTGTGAATACATCAACATCTCCATATTTCTCGCGTGCTTCTGCCTCCGTAAGACCGCAACGGGCAACTTCTGGGTCACAGAAGGTTGTCCACGGTACAACGGCATAGTTAATCGTTTTGGAGAATGGGAAGAAGATATTTCGGATGAGCAACTGCGCTTGAAATGCTGCAACGTGTGTGAACAGGTAATGTCCGATTACATCGCCTGCGGCATAGATGTTTTTTCTACTTGTTTGAAGCCTACTGTTTACTTCAATTCCGTTTCTACCTACCTGTACCCCGATTTTGTCAAGTTCTAAGCCTTCAACGTTCGGGGCACGCCCCGCGGCAATCAGAATTTTATCAAATCGGGAATCGGAGTTTCCTCCTACAGTTCCATTTTCACTACCGTTAAACGTAACACCTATGCCTTCCTGATTTTTCACAACTCCCGTGATATTCGTATTGAGCCGAATCGCGATCCCTTCTTCGCGAAGGTAACGCAACATCTGATCAGAGACTTCGGTGTCCTCTTTCGTTAGAATACGTCCGCTCCGCTGTGCTATCGTTACATCCGCACCGAGGCGGTGGAACGCCTGTCCGAGTTCAATACCAATTGGACCAGCACCGACAACGAGCAACCGGTTGGGAAACGCCTCAAGATCCCAGACGTTTTCACTGTCAAGATAATCGCAAGATTCTAAACCGGGTATAGGTGGAGCAACAGGACGGGAACCCGTGCTAATCACAAATTTTTTGCTCTTGAGGGTGCGGGTCTGACCGTTCTCGGTATCTTCTACAACAAAAGTATCAGAAGATTCAAAATGTCCGCTTCCGAAGATAACATCAACCCCCATCTCACGAAATCGCTCTGGATTGTCGTGCTCCTCCTCTATGACATGTTGGGTGCTTCTGACATACGCCATCACCCGTTGCCAGTCAGGCGTTAGAGAAGTGCCTGAAATTCCGTATTTGTCAGCGTCTCTGATGTAATTCGCGACCTTCGCTGCCTTCAGGAGTGCTTTGGAAGGCACGCATCCTGTCCAGAGACAATCGCCACCGATGCGGTGCTTCTCCACAAGCGCGGTCTTTTTACCCAATTTTGCTCCCGCCACTGCAAGCACGAGTCCCGCGCTGCCGCCGCCGATAATTGTCAAATCATACACATCCACGGTTTTCGCCTCCACGTTCACTATCTATCGCTGTTGGCGCAGAACTCTACCCGGCAACTGCCCCGTCACGTCCCCATTTTCAACAACTGTAACGCCGTTGACGAACACCCAGTTCACACCGACGGGGGATTGTACTGGGTCAGACCATGTAGACCTATCCGCGACAGTCTCCGGATCGAAGACAACGATATCCGCCGCAAGCCCCTGACTGATTCTCCCACGGTCGGAGAGCCGAAAACGCTCAGCTGGAAAACCGCTCATTTTATAGATGGCTTCTTGCAGTGAAACTAACTGACGTTCGCGCACGAATTTACCGAGATATTGCACGAAACACCCGTAACTCCGTGGATGTGGATGCGGAATGTTGTACACACCGTCGCTGGCAATCATCATACGCGGGTGACTCGCAGTGCGATTCAAAATGCGCTCATTCTCTTCGAGCGGGGTTGCCCACGGCATCACAAAGGTTTCAATTGCGGATTCTTCTTGAATGAAATCGAAGGCAAACGTTTCACGCGACTTACCTTCGCTTTTCGCGGCTTCGGCGAGGGTCATTCCGATAAATCTACCCGATCGGTTATAACCGACAATCTGATTACCTTCGCGTAATTCGCCCTGCAGATATGCGATCGACTTTTCTCGGACTTCCGGGTTCTCCAGATGCCCTAACATATCAACAGGCGCGCCGGTCTGGTATTCCATCGGGAGCATCATGGCGAGATGTGTCATGCCAGCAGGATAGAGGTAAGACTCGAACGTCAAATCTATCTGTTCCTTCTCTATCCGTTCAAGCACGTCCGCGGCTTCATCGTCGACACGTTCATGTGAGATATGCACAGGGATTTCGGCACGTTGTGCGATTTCGATCGTCTCCTCCCAGGCCTGTCTTCTGCCGAGAATGCGGTAGCGGATGTGCGCAGCGTAAATGGCATCGTAAGCTGCCGCAATTTTTGAGAGATACACCAGTTCGCGCAAATCGGCATTCGCGGAGGGTTGATAATCCAGACCTAAGCAGAGACAGCATGCACCTGCTTCTAACCACTCCCGCGTTGTCCGTTCCATCACTTTCAATTCATCAGTGGTCGCGGGGCGCGGATCCCATCCCATCGCACCGAGGCGAACAGCACAGTGCGGGACCTGTGGATAGAGGTTCGCCGGGATCCGTCCGTCGAACATACTGAGATATGCGTCTGGTGTTTGCCAATTGAGTGGGACTTCCGCGTCGCCGTATGCGAACTGCGTGTAGTGCCACATCTCTTGTGCTTGTTTCGGTAATAAAGGTGCCCATCCGAAACCGTCTGGTGCTGCTAAATGTGTCGTCACGCCTTGGCTGACAGCAGCGAACTGGTCTCGACCTCCGAGCAGGGAGATTTCAGAATGTACGTGTACATCAACGAAACCGGGACAGACAACCTGCGCCTCCGCTGAAATCCGATGAGGTGTTTCTGCTATCGAGAGGTCACCAATGGCGGCAATCCGGTCATCCTGAATGCCGATATCTGCGATAAAGGGTTCCCGCTTACCTGTTCCGTCAACGATGTTTCCACCTGCAATAATTGTATCAAATCTCATAAGACACTCCTCTATTGTTACCCCAGTCTATCATCAAGAAGGATATATGTCAACACAGACGCATCAGTTATCAACTGTCGGAAAAGACACCTTGTGGCTGTAGGCTATAATATCTTAACCCAAGTTGCTATGGACACAATTTTAGAGATGCATCTGCTATTTTCATTCAAAAACCTTCAGGCTCCGCAGCAGTTCGTAGCGTAGGAAACCGTTGATCTCCTGCGTCCGAAGATGCACAACCTAACAAGTTATGCTACAGAACTGGAAACTTGGGTTATCTCGTACAAGTCTCTTTGCTAACTGCTGATTGCTGCCACTTCTTGTAGGAGCGGCTCCCGGTCTCGATTTCTTACAAAAGCAGGTAGAAAATCGAACACTCAATAACTCCACCCTTCCCTAATTTTCCTTTGACAAAAAAACAGAGGACTGATAGAATAGGAGTCGATATTCGGAATAAATTATTTAACCGAGGATACCCTACCCCAAAATAGGAGAGAGCCCGTGCGTCAAGCCTGCCTCTACATCAAAACGTTGCCTGCAATTCTATATTCCACATTCGGGATAATTCTACTGTCGCTGACGATGATAGCGAGCGGTTGTAGTGAGACATCTTCCGGCGGAAGTGGTCTCACCGATGTAGGACGCGGTGAACCGATGATTACAGATTCTGTCTTGGCAATCAGTGTCTTCGAGGATAGACCCGACGGCATCACGACTACCTTCTCCGCTGAGGTCAACGACCAAGTATTCTTATGGATCTTATGGTCAAACATCACAGAACACCACACCGTTAAAGTCTCATGGTACTCACCAGAAGATGATTTGGACGATCCACCCTTCTGGACAGAGCAGCAAACCCTCACATCAACAACCGGCGATAAAATTACCTGGTTTTACATCGACTTGCCAGACATCACAGGCGAGTGGTTTGTTGAAATCCATTTAGACGACGATCTCTTTGAACGGAGCCATGTCTTCTGGGTGGAGTGACACAGGCGACTACCGACTCACACTCTTGGGAGGAGGAAAGCCATGGATAAACTCAAAATAGCGCATATCGGTACTGGCAGACGCGGTGCTGGAACTTACCTTCCGCTTATCTCAAAATTGAGGGATGACCTTGAACTCGTCGCCGTTTGCGATCCACGTGAGGAGAGCGTTACGGAACAGGGCGAGAAATACAGTGTCCCCTCCTACACAAATACCGAGCAGATGTTGGAAACAGTGAAACCAGACATTTGTGCGATTGTGATTACCCCCAGCAACAATCATATCCCAGGGATTCTTTGTTCCGAACGTGGGATTAGTTATTGCACCGAAACGCCTATTGACACCGATCTCGGATGGGCAGACAAGATGATCGCGTCTGCACAGGCGAATGGCACAAAATTGGAAGTCAATGAAAATTACTATCGTGTCCCGTCAGAACGGATAAAACGGGAGATGATTCTCGCAGGGGTTTTCGGGAAAGTCAACGCTGCCTATAATGACTTCCGAGGTCACGGCTATCACGGTATTGGGCTCATCCGTAGTTACGTCGGCTTCGACAATGAACCTATTCAAGTGTATGGCTTCCGAAAAGGATATAACGTTCAGGATCACGTTTGGCGGCAGGGACAACCGAAGCGCGATACTGAAGATTGGCAACATGCAGTCATTGAGTTCACAGATGGTGCTGTTGGCATCTTTAATTTTAGTAGCCTCTCCTACGGTTCGCCACTGCGCGGTTTTAATGGGTCAAAGTTCTATGCAGAACGTGGGATGTGCTTCCGGGACGATGCCGTTATCTTAAACGAAACCGCCGACGAGCAGCGCGCGGTTAACATCTCACGCAGAACCAATGCTGTTGACGGCTACGAAACCTTAGCCGCCCTTGTTGCGGACACCGACCCCGAAGTGGTGTGGGAAAATCCGTTGCAAGATTATCCACTCAGCGATGGTGAAATCACTGTCGCATCAGAACTGATGAGTCTTGTAGACGCGGTTCGTAACGACACAGAGCCTGAATATGGTGCTTATAACGGTCGCAAGGATCGGGAGATTGATGTCGCGATGGCCCGTTCATGGGCAAACAACGGCGCGCCAGTCACTTTCCCTTTTAAATACGAGGAGCACTGATACCCCTGTCAGAGAATTGCCTTGCCGTTTGCCGAGATATTTTGTATACTTTATAATTAATAGGGCTTACGTATACTGCTGTTTTGTAGCATAACCTGTGAGGGTGTGCCACGAGAACACTTGTGTTTTTTGGGGTTCTCCCTCTCACAAAGCGTCAGATGGTCAAAATTGCGTAAGTCCTGATTAATTTGAATCGTCACCTATGAAAAATCCATCAGTTTTCTGTGAAAGTTGAGGCATTCAAGTCTTTGCTCTATGGCACAGGCGAACGGTTTCCTATGCTACAAATGTGAACCTGTTTTCGGATTTTACTATAAACGCCCAAGGCTTGTTAGGTAGCAACTTGGGTTGATTAAGTTACAAAAATCACAAATCTTGGAGGAATCTCCCATTTTGAAGAACTTTCGGTTCATTCTCGCTACTTTGCTTCTTTTCGGCTTCAGCACGACATTGATGGGAAATGAATGGGCGAACTACTACTTTCCAGATGTGCCGGACAGTTACTGGGTCTACGAAGATCAGAACGGTGACGAGTTAACGCGCTACGCAATAGAGCCAGAAGAGATTGACGGTGAATTCTATCGCGCCTTCAGTTACGATCCCGCTTTGGAGGACTGGGCAGACTTTGAGCATTATGTTCAGCCCTATTTCTATCAAGTCGGTGCTGACTGGGTGGCGTTTTTTGTCGTCTCTGAAATTGAAAACGCGCTCAAGGCAGCCATGATGAAACAGATGGAAGAAGCTATTGTGCTGATGCGTCAAGCACTGATGGAACAGATGCCTCCGGAATTAAACATCACATTTGACTTAGATTACGATGTTGAGGTCGATTCCCAAGATTACTTTTATTTCCTACCGACACCCGCTACCTTTGGTGAAGAATGGACAGCCATAGAAATAAACGTCGTCCTAACCATGACAATTGATATCCGAGGCATGCCTATAGAAGTACCGGGTGGCTCAACGCAGACTGTTAAAACCTACACGACCCTCGTAGAATCAGGCACTGTCACTGGCACAGAAACCGTGGAAACAGAGGCGGGCACTTTTGAAGATTGTTTGGTAATTGAGTACCGAACAGATGCTTCAACAGAGACCGTTATGTCTGTGGAAGTTCCACAACAGCCGGGACCGCAAGATCAACAAGATGTAACCCTAACAACTATCTGGTTGGCACCTAACGTCGGTATCGTTAAATTTGAACATCAACACGAGGCATCTCCGGAGAATGAAGAACTTGGACTGGAAACCCCTGAAGACAAAACGCTTGAATTAATACGGTACGAAATCAAATCCTCGAGTTCGGAGGACGAATGAGCACCTTCCCTGTTTATCGTCCGAGACGACTTCGCGCGAACGAGAACTTGCGACGACTAATTCGCGAGACGACATTCTCTACTAACGACCTTATCTACCCGATGTTTGTTGTTCACGGACATAACATCACTACCGAAATTTCCGCCATGCCAGGGTGCAACCAATACTCAGTTGATACCCTCGTCATTGCAGCGAAAGAACTCGTCTCTCTCGGTATCCCCGGAACAATTCTATTCGGAATCCCAGAGGTAAAAGACCCACTCGGTTCTGAGGCGTATGCCGACGATGGAATCATTCAACAGGCGGTTCGAGCCATCAAAGATGCTGTGCCCGATCTGCTTGTCATGACTGATGTTTGTCTCTGCGAATACACTGATCATGGGCATTGCGGTGTTGTTGAAGCGGGTGAAGTGCAAAACGATCCGACCCTGGAATTACTCGTTAAGGAGAGTTTATCGCATGCCCGTGCCGGTGCTGATGTTATCGCACCCTCAGATATGATGGATGGCCGCGTCGGTGCAATTCGTGAGGCATTAGACGAAAACGGTTATGAAAATATACCGATTATGGCATACTCTGCTAAATATGCGTCCGCTTTCTACGGACCGTTTCGGGAAGCAGCGGAATCGACCCCCCAATTTGGCGATCGGCGCGCGTATCAGATGGACCCAGCGAATGCAGAAGAAGCGTTGCGCGAAGTCGCATTGGATATTCAAGAAGGCGCGGACATTCTCATGGTGAAACCTGCCCTCTCCTACCTCGATGTTATCCATCGGGTCAAAACAGAATTTCAGGTGCCTGTTGCGGCTTACAACGTCAGTGGTGAATATGCCATGATTAAAGCCGCCGCACAAAACGGCTGGATCGACGAAGAACGGGTCGCTTTGGAGGTCCTCAACAGTATCAAGCGCGCAGGGGCGGATATAATTTTAACCTACTTCGCAAAGTCTGTTGTAGAGTGGTTGGGTGATTAGGGTTTATGTAACATGGGGTTAGTATGAGAATACCACAATCCTACATGTGTTTATCACATTGGTATTTCAAACGAAGTTTCATATTTGGTAAAAACTGCCCTCACCGTAGGGCAAATTTTTAGTTTGCGTAGAATATGGCACAAACTCAAATATCAGAGATTGGAGAACTACTTTGGAGCGCAGTAAATCCTTAGCCGCATGGCAAAAATCACAACAATTCATCCCCGGCGGGGTTAACAGTCCTGTCCGAAATTTCAGTAAAGTCGGAGGACATCCCCGTTTCATTGAACGTGGAGAAGGCTCGAAAATCTACGACATTGACGGAAACGAATATATTGATTACGTCGCCTCTTGGGGGCCTTTGGTTTTGGGACACGCGCATCCCAGCGTTATAGAGGCTATAAGTTCAACAGCGTTGAACGGGACCAGTTTCGGCGCGCCGACGACCCGAGAGACAGAACTTGCTGAGATCATCGTCAATGCGGTCCCCTCGATTGAACAGGTGCGACTTGTCAATTCCGGTACCGAAGCAACTATGAGCGCAATTCGCGTTGCACGTGGGTATACAGGTCGTGATAAAATTCTTAAAATAGACAGTTGCTACCACGGTCACGTAGACTATCTGCTGGCGAAAGCTGGATCCGGTGTCGCAACGTTTGGGCTTTCCGATAGCGGCGGCGTTCCTGAAGATTTCGCACGCAATACACTCACAGTTCCCTTTAATAACTCCGACGCTGTCCGTGAAGCAATAGAAGCCAACCCTGACGAGATTGCATGTTTCATTCTCGAACCGATTATGGGCAATATGGGCATCATCCCACCTCGTGAAGGATACCTCAATCAACTCCGTGAAATCACCGAAGAACACGGCATCGTGCTCATTTTTGACGAAGTTATCACTGGCTTTCGAGTGGCTTATGGCGGCGCGCAGTCCTACTATAACATTACACCGGACATGACCTGTTTAGGAAAAATTATCGGTGGTGGGTTGCCCGTTGGAGCATACGGAGGAAAACGGGACATCATGCGGTGTGTTGCCCCAGAAGGCGATGTCTATCAGGCTGGAACTTTGTCCGGCAACCCGTTAGCTGTTACGGCAGGCTTAGCGACACTGAAGAGACTCACTGAACCGGGGGTTTATGAACAACTTGAGAGTAGGGCTGCTGCCCTCGCAGAAGGTCTCGCTGCGGCAACCCAAAAACACGGTATTGACGCATGGCACAGTCGGGTCGGCTCGATGCTAATGCTCTACTTTACCCCAGAAACCGTCACTGATGCTGATGGTGCGCGCACAGCGGATATAGAACGTTACCAACAATACTTCTGGGGACTTATGGAACGTGGGATTTATGTCGCACCTTCCCAATTTGAGGCAGGATTTGTCTCCTTGGTTCACTCTGAAGAGGACATCAATGACACCGTTGAAGCCGCAACACAGGTATTCGCGAATCTCTGTGAGTAGTTGTCGGTTGTCAACTAAGAGGTGTTTTTGTAACGCGCGCCCCAAACTTGGCGGACTCTCGTGCTTTAACCAGTGTCGAACCGGGGTAATACAGTTCGTAGTAGGGGAGCCATTCATGGTCTCCCGTTGGTCGTACGATAAATCGCACGACTACAAACTAAACCTAAAATGGATGAACGCTAAGAAGTACTGAATTGTTAAAATGCGCCTCTTTAACCAATAACTGATAACCCTTATAGTAGAATTCGAAAATAAATTCACACTTGTAGCATAGGCTGTTAGCCTGTGCCATCAGATAACTTCAGAGTTCGTACGACGATATGAGCGTATAAGTAATTACGGAATCTACTATAAAGGGGAAAGGTAGCCACAAGGGGTGCCCTACATTATGTCCAATTTTGATCAAATCGTTCAATTGATTGCTGATGACCTCGGTGCCGTCGAGGCAAAACTCACCGAACGGACGGCAAGCGAATATAGCTTCGTTGACATGGCAGTCCAACATGTTGTGGAGGGTGGTGGTAAACGGCTCCGTCCGATTCTCGTGGTGCTTTCTGCCAAAGTCTGTGGATACGAAGGAAGCGATGCACATACCCTCGCCGCCGTTGTTGAACTTATCCACGTCGCATCGCTCGTTCACGACGATGTCCTTGACGAAGCTGCAATCCGTCGTGGACGTGAGACGTTACAGACGAAATGGGGCAACAAAGTCGCAGTCCTCGTAGGGGATTATCTCCATGCCCGAGTCCTTTCGATGCTCGTATCCCGCCGTTCTGATGATCCGGCGATGGCAATCCTCGCCGATACCACACAAGCGATGTGTGAAGGTGAGGTCATACATGCATACAAAAGTGGCGATTTCGATATCTCCGAAGCCGAATACCTGAAAATTATCAGTTTTAAAACCGGGAAACTGATCGCTGCGTCCTGCACTCTCGGTGCACATCTCGGCACATCAGAAGCACAACAGATCGATGCCCTCACAGTCTATGGAAAACAGATTGGAACGGCTTTCCAAATTGTAGACGATCTGCTCGATTTCACAGAGGATTCTGATAAATTAGGGAAAGACGCGTTCGGCGACCTCCGCGAAGGAAAACTCACCTTTCCTATTATTTTTGCGCGATCTGTCTGCGACGACAATGAAAAACAGATGCTTGAGAAGGTGCTACATCCTGATACAGATAGAGCCGAATCAATTGCTTTTGTTAAATCTCTATTCCAACAATATAGGGTTGAGGAACACTGTTTAAAAGCCGCGCAAGACTACGCTGACCGCGCCAAAGCGGCATTGGCAGCCTTGCCGGAGACACCTGCTCGAATTGCACTTGAACAACTTGCAGACTACGTCGTGTCACGCGAATCATGAAAAATATTTGTCAGTTAAGATGGGTTTAGGTTAATCAGGATCCTTTTTAACTGAAAACTCATAAGATGTTTTATCCTGCGCATATAAATCTTCAAGACCGGAAATGCCTCGTTGTTGGCGGTGGGACCGTCGCAGAGCGAAAAGTTGTCGCGATGCTTCTCAGTGGCGGCGATGTCACCGTAATCAGTCCCGATGCCACGGAATTGCTGGCGTTCCTCGCAAACATTGGCACCATTCGCTGGCACAAACGACAGTTGAAATCAGGTGATACAAATGGCTATTTCCTTGTCTGTGCTGCCACCGATTTTACAGATATTAATTCTGCTGTCTTCACGGAAGCACACGAAAAGAACAAAATCGGTTTCGTCAATGTTGTTGATGTCATCCCACAATGCACTTTCGCCGCCGCGTCTGTCGTAACCGATGGCGAGATTCTGTTGAGTATCTCAACGAGTGGTGAAAGCCCCGCGACGAGTCGTCGCATCCGTGAACATCTTGAGAAGTTACTGCACGCGTCTTCCTTGTACACACTCGGATACGAAAACGGAGAACCTGTACCGATTGAAAACAAAGGGCTGCCCTACCCTGCCTATCTTCTGTTGGAAAATCGTAAGTGTGTTGTCCTATGTGAGCAAAAAACGCCTGAGATTGAACGGCGCACCTCCCTGCTAAACCGATGTGGTGCCTCCGTTGTCCGTATGGCACCCGACGAGATGAAACCTCACCACTTTGAAGACGTGTTTCTTGTCATAGCAGACCAGTCCTCTGCTGCAGGCGCGTTTTGTGAAAGTAAAGACACGATCATTCGGGAATATCTTGATGCACCGAAGGCTGGCACTCATTTCACCCCTGAACTCATCATAGATAACAATCTGATAATTAGCGTATCGGCTCGACGTAGCATAGACACTGACAAGGTGAAACACCTCCATAAAAAACTCGCGAGCCAGTTTGAAAACAATGGCTACGGTGTATTTATCGAATTCCTGGGAACGCGTCGATCTGAGATTCTCAAGGCTTTTCCGACTCCTAAAAGGCGTGCTGACTTCTTTGAGATGCTTATCGACAACGTTGAGACGAATAATGCCGAACCGCAGACATGTTGCCTCGGTCTCACAAACTCTACGTGTTCCGCCGAATGCCTTTTTAACTGGGTTCGGCAGGGCAAACTGGAACGTGCGAATACCTTCACCTCAAACCTGTTAGACGCACAGCGTTAAATCACTGTTTCTGTATTTTGACAGCAGTATTATGATAAATTTTTTGTTTCTCCTCACCCTTCTGATATATTTAGCGGCAGGAATTTTTCAGACCCTTTCGCTGGCACTTGGAAATCGTAACGAAGCATCCCTCATTCGCCCTGCAATAGAACGAATCGCTTTTTGGTGTACTCTCATTGGCTTTGCCTTTCTAACTGTCTTTATCGCGCTTTGGTGGCTACAGCAGGGACATTTTCCGATGACGCACTGGACCGACTCCACTGCCTTTTTTGCGTGGGCAATTACGCTAATTTATCTCATCATCGTGCGTTTGACGCATCTCCGCCCACTCGGTAGTTTTGTGATGCCGGTTGCGTTCATTGCTATTCTCATCTCATATAGTTTCGCCACGCACACTGCTGCACTCCCGGAACCGCTGCAAAACTACTGGCTTCTTGCACATACCACACTCATCTTTCTTTCATACGCTGCGTTCATCGCTGCCTGTGGATTTGGACTGATGTATCTCATAGTAGAACGAAAAATCCGCAGAAAAACGGACACGTTATTTGATAACTTTCTCCCCTCCCTCGGCATATCCGATGTCCTCGGGTATCGCTGCACAATTTTGGGTGTCATTTTACTGACCATGGGAGTCATCGTGGGAAGTCTCTGGACTCAATATATCCGAGATATGCCATGGAGATGGCTCGATGCCAAGGTAATCTCCACACTGGTGACGTGGTTTATCTATGTAGCGCAAATCGGTATCCGCCAATTTTGGGGCTGGCACGGACGCAGAGCAGCGTATGCCGCAATCATCGGTTTTGTTGCGGTTCTCTGTACCTATGTTGGCGTGGATCTCTTTTTAGATAGTATGCATACATACCGCTAAGCGGATTTATGATGAGTTATACCTCCAAGCAAGACATTTACAACGATGACGGAAATAAGGAACATCAGTTCAACCTAACATTTAAGGTGGAAGTCTATTTTATCCAACTTGCGACCTTATCTCATTTATGGTAGGTTTTACAATTATAGTAGATTCCGTAATTACTTGGACATTTATAGCCTCGTGTGAACGCTGAAGTTATCTGTTCTGATTGGCACAGCCTAACAGGCTATGCTACAAGTGCGAACTTATTTTCAGGTTTTATTATAACGCAACACTATAGATGTATGTTCAGCGAGATTAGGAAACCGTATCTACCGAGCCTGGGGTGAAAACCGAATAACGTCTGTTATCACCTTATCTAAATTTGACACAACAGTTGATACGTGATATAATTTAGCAAACGTATGTAGGATGTTTCACCTTTTTGGATTTAAGGAATGAACCACATCGTCTCTATCGGAACCAGCCATCATGTCGCGCCTATTGAAATTAGGGAAAGGTTGGCGTTTTCCGAAGAACAACTCATTGAATCCCATCATCATCTGTGTGAATTGGACCAGGTTCAAGAGGCAGTCATCCTCTCTACCTGTAATCGGGTAGAAGTCTATGCAGTCCTTAATTCAGTCCGGACTGCCGAGGCGGCTGCCAAGGTGTTGGCTGAATTCCTCTCCCGATGCTGTCAGATTGATACGGAATCGCTGAAGAAATGGACATATCTGCACCATAACCTGGAGACAATCCAACACCTCTTTAGGGTGACATCAAGCCTTGATTCTATGGTTGTCGGTGAGACCCAAATACTGGGTCAAGTCAAAGATGCCTACGACACCTCACGTTCAACAGGCAGCACAGGAACCGTTCTCAATCGTCTTTTCACCAAAGCTTTCAACGTTGGCAAACGCATCCGATCCGAAACGACAATCACCACGGGTGCTGTCTCTATTAGCTACGCCGCTGTTGAACTCGCCAAAAAGATTTTCAATACACTCGAAGGCAAAACTGTTGCGATTATCGGGGCAGGAGAGATGAGTGAACTTACAGCGAAGCATCTCGTTGCAAATGGTGTCTCCAATGTAATTGTTGCAAATCGCACCTATGAGCGGGCAGTTAAGGTATCAGAGAAGTTCAATGGAACGCCTCTTGCTTACGATAGCGATCTCGGTTTCCTTATTGATGCCGATATTGTCATTAGTTCTACCAACGCTCCAGATTATCTCATCAAGCGACAGCCTCTCGCCGACATCATGCGGAAACGGAAACACCGATATATGTTCCTCATTGATATCGCCGTCCCACGCGACATCGAGCCGGAGGTGGGCAAACTTGACTCAGCATTCCTCTACAATATAGATGATCTGGAAGCCGTCGTTGCTTCAAACCTCAAAGACCGACAGCATGAGGCAATCCGTGCAGAGCAGATTGTCTCTGAAGAAGCCAAACGGTTCTATGACCAATTGCAAATCTTTCAAGTCAATCCCACGATTAAAGCATTGCATCAGCAATTTCGACAGATCGCTGACACCGAATTGCAAGCGTGTTTCTACAAAACAACACTCTCTGACCAGCAAGAGGAAGTCATCACCTCTATGACGCAGGCAATTGTCAAAAAACTGCTCCATCATCCGATGCAGAACCTCCGCTGCGCCGTCAATGATGGGAACGCTGATCACGGACAATATGTCCAAGCACTACGTGAATTGTTCGCTTTGGATGTAGACGATACATAGTTGGCAGTTATCAGTTGTCAGTAGTCTGTTTTAGGGATACCGATGACCCTTATAGTAAAATCCAAAAACACGTGAACACCTTATCGGGTGGGCAAGAGACACATCATTTGGCGTGTTTCAATAATTGCGGGTTTTACTATGAAACAATTCACCCTTCCCTGGAATATTCCAAGTTTGGGAAGATTGTTACAAACCCCTTAACAGACAATTGACAACCCTTAAAACTGATAACCCACTACTGAAAAAAATAAAAAGATGCACAATTCGCTTGTAATCGGCACACGAGGCAGTCAACTTGCACTCTGGCAGGCACAATTTATCAAACATCAGTTGGAACGCCATCTCCCTACCTTGGAAGTCTCCCTCAAAATCATCAAAACCACCGGTGATGCGATTCAAAACCGTTCGTTAGTTGGACTGGGTAAGGGAATTTTTACCAAAGAGATAGAAAACGCTCTTTTGGCCGGCGATATTGACCTTGCTGTTCATAGTTTGAAAGATCTCCCGACAGAATTACCGGAAGGGCTTTGCATTGCCGCTATCCCGGCGCGAGAAGACCCGCGAGATGTGCTTATTACAGACGTAGGAGCCCCTTTAGAAGATTTGCCGGAAGGTGCGAAGATCGGCACCACCAGTCCACGCCGAAAAGCGCAACTCCTCTATATCCGTCCAGATCTGCGAATCGTTGATGTTCGCGGCAACATTGATACGCGATTACGCAAACTTCGCGAAACCGACCTTGATGGAATTATCCTCGCTGCCGCAGGCATCAAACGTCTCCTCAAGCCAGAAATTATCACACAATTTTTTGATATGGAACAGATGGTCCCGGCAGTTGGGCAGGGTGCTCTCGCGATTGAAGCACGGGAAGGCGACGATAGGATTGGAAAACTGCTTCTGCCGCTGAACGATACCTCAGCAACAGCAGAAATCACAGCGGAAAGGGCTGTATTGGAAAGCCTCGGCGGTGGATGTCAAGTGCCGATCGGCGCGCACGCAAAACACGTCAATGGTGAACTCTCGCTCATTGGGGCGATTTGTCATCCAGAAGGCATTCAACGCATTGTGGAGAGCACCACGGGAACACCAGATACAGCACTGCGTTTGGGTGGCGTTGTTGCCGAAAAACTTCGCAACAGCGGGGCAGCTGAACTCTTAATGGCGGAGGAAAACCACCGATGAATGGGGCTTCTCAGAAACCACATACAGGTATCGTCTACATCGTAGGTGCTGGTCCCGGCGATAGAAAACTCATCACGGTCAAAGGTGTGGAGTGCCTCCAACGTGCTGATGTTGTCATTTATGATCTGTTGCTAAACGATGTCCTGCTGGAACATTGCCCCGCACATACGGAAAAAATCCAAGCACCTGACCCAAGAATCCGAACAACACGTCAAGATGAACTCAATCATTTACTGATTGAACACGCTAAAGCCCACAAAATCGTTGTTCGCCTCAAAGGCGGTGATCCGTATATCTTTGGACGCGGCGGTGAAGAAGCGGTTGCTCTCGCGGAAGCCGGTATTCCGTTCGAGATAGTTCCAGGTATCACATCTGCAATTGCCGCATCTGCGTACGCAGGTGTTCCAGTCACACACCGGGACTATGCCTCCTCGATCGCTTTTGTCACAGGGCATTCTGCAGCATTACATCCAGATTCAAACATCAATTGGGCACAACTTTCCACAGCTGTTGACACGCTTGTTATCTACATGGGAGTTGCGCACCTTCGCCAGATTGTGGAACGACTGATAACACACGGTAGAAATCCGCAAACCTCTGTCAGTTTAGTCCGCGTCGGAACAACACCGCAACAACAGGTCGTCCAAGGCACCCTTACCGATATTGTGCGAAAAGTAGAAGCAGTCCAACTCAAGAGCCCCGCGATTATCGTTGTCGGAGAGGTGAATCGGCTACGCGAGCAACTCCGATGGTTTGATACAAAACCCCTTTTCGGCAAACGGATACTTGTCACGCGTGCCCGTGCACAGGCAAGCGATTTCGCAGATCTTTTGGAAGCAAACGGCGCAGAGGTCATCCAATTCCCTACAATCAAGATTCAACCTATTGAGGGTGCGAACATACCCTCTTCTAATGAATACGATTGGATTATTTTCACGAGTGTCAATGCCGTAGAAATTTTCTATGAACGTCTACGGGAAAACGGAAAGGATGCCCGCGCTTTAGGTAGGAACAGTATCTGCGCAGTTGGAGCGAAAACAGTGGAAGCTCTAAACCGTATTGGTATCCATCCGGATTTTGTCCCTTCTCACTCGAGCGGAAGTGCAATTGCTACTGAAATAGGCGACGTGAGTGGGAAGAAAATTCTCTTACCACGTGCGAAAATTGCCACTGCCGATCTGCCTAATGCTTTGCGTGAAAAAGGGGCTCAGGTCGACGATATATCTCTCTACGACACCCTCAAAGTGGCGAACGATGGCGATAAAAGGCGAGACGACATCGAAGCAGATCTCTTAAATGGTGGCATCGACTTTGTCACGTTCACGAGTTCTTCAACGGTTACGAACTTTCTGGAGATGTTTCCCGCACACACACCCGCTGCGTTACTCGCGAATGTCAAGGTCGCTGTAATCGGGCCCACAACGCAGAAGACGGCACTCTCGCGTGATGTACGGGTTGATGTGCTTGCGAAGGAGGCATCTGTCGAGAGCCTTGTGGAAGCAATTGTTGAGGCATAATTTAAAACAAAGAGCATCAACCGGCAATGTAGAGGTGATATCTCTATATAAGGGGCAATCGATAATGTATGTGTTAATTGTCTGAATCACGTTTCGCTCAACCCAACCTACGATGCCGCGGTGCAGTTTTTTCTAAAATTGACGGCTATGGTTGGTTTTGTGTCCATCCATAGAGGGTTACCGAAACAGCCGAATTATTTGACAATCCCAACTAAACTTTTGTAAAATTATAGTAGATTTTACACATCTACACACTATGAGGAAGGTCGAAGTCAAAAACCTTTTCCACAAACTACTGAAATGTCCAATCATTTCTATCATTCACCATAAAAGTAAGGAGATTACACAATCATGAAAAAAGGCCGAAATCTCTGTTATAGTGCGCTCGTTTGCTTACTTATGTTCAGCGTTGCCGGTATAGCAAACGCCGCAAACGAATCCTTCGGAGATCCATTCGAGAAGGGGAAGTTGCAAAATCCGAATTGGAAATGGCAGAATGAACCCCCGGATTGGGATATCGGTGAAACCCGCGAGGATTACCTGTATATTGACAGTGAAACCAATCGAAACATCTGGGCATCGGATGAATCCCACTTCCTCTATCAGGAAACGGATGCCGACATGTTTGATGTTGAAACCCATTTCTTTTCCACATGGGATACCGATTCAGGTGTGAATGGACTTCTCGTCAAAAGCCCGAAGGACAATAACTGGGTCACCATTAAATTCTGGTCGCGGGATGCAGGGGCTAAAGGGCAACTCCAATTCCAAACCAGGGAAGCCGGTGTACCTGGGGGACCACCCGATCCACCGTGGCGTCCGGAATTTGGTGATACGGAATTGTTTCTCAGGCTCAAGAAAGAAAGAGATACTTACACGGCGTGGTATAAAATGGACGCAAATGACGACTGGACAGACTTCGGCGCAGGCGACTTTAAGATGTCACCCCCGCTGTGGCTCGGAATTTATGCCGGTGTTGCCTCAGGTGTCGGCACTTTAGAGGTTGAATACGAGTATTTTCAAGACAATGTGACACCCTGGGGTGTTGAACCCGAAGGCAAAATGGCGACAACGTGGGGGATCCTGAAGTCACGCTATTAGCGTGACGGTCAGGTCATTTTAAGTCGTAGAGGCACCCCTTGTGGGTGCCCGCAGACTCACCTTTCATAATTGAACCTTGCTATTCTCTTTAAAACCACTTGCGATAGTGCTCGGGTACCCATGGGTAGGGTTGAGCATCCAACAAGATTCGAAATTGCAGGCGCAATAAAGAGTTTTCAATCAGGCAGGTTCAATATTCCTGCCAAAAGCGAAGAAATTCGTAAATCCTGATTCAGACGGTATCGGATTTCACCTTCGGTTCAACCCAACCTACGATGAAACCCGACATCAAAGGGTAGGTCTTAGGTTCTCCCACCCATCTGTGAACGTTCTACCCAAAAATCGGAAAAATATAAGGCACAAGCACTTTTTGATAGACAGTGATCGTTCCGAAAATCGAATAATACCCTGCGCACAACACGAGTCCTATCTGCTTCCACAAAGGTGCTTGTATCTCTGGTGGTAAGAATTTCCGGTTCACATAGAGTGTATGTAACGCCGAAAACACGAGCAGATACCCGCCAATTGTTGCCGATACCAGTATCATAAAGAAGGGTTTCGCGAGATACATCGCGATGATACCCCAGAGGATATAGACACCGAGAATGGGATAATATATCCATTTTGCGCTGTGTTCACCCAAGTTTCTTGCACGTCTCACGCCGGTCCAAATAATATCGGTGAAACCCCGCGGCACACCGTCTACGCCACCGAGCTGCGTTGAAAACAGCACCCAGAAACCGCAGAGCAGTGTGAGATACCACATTATTCTACCACCCTTTTCCTCAAGCCCATCCGCTTGCATCGCTGCCGCTGACCACTGTTCCATCTCCTGTCCTTGAGGCACATACTGCAAGGTCAGCATTGCAGGCAACGCAATACCGATGAAACACCCGATCATCCAAATATAATACTGTTCAAATCGGACATATTTCCACCACTCCTTGAACCGCTGTAGGTTTTCTGGTGTAATACGGAACACTTTGCCCCAGTGTGAGAGCGTCACGTGTTGTCCGCCGATGATAGAAGGAATCGCGCCGACGAGACTGCTCATCCCCCATCCTTTATCGCGGACGTAATGGGTGATACCGACATTCCCTAAGCCACCGCTGCCAGCATACGCCGCGAAGGCACCGACCAACAGCCAATTCACCTGTCCATCTTCTCCTGCAGTCGGGAGTGCTCCAAAACTAAAGAAACCTTTAATAACACCCCACCACACCTTTGGCGACACCATAAACAAATCAACGACGATCAGGTAACTGATGATCCATACGACCATAAAGAGTTGCACTTTCTCGAGGGAGTTGTAAATCTTACCACCGAATAGCACAATCCCTAAACACGAGAAAAAGATGAGATACGCGAACACGCGCACCGTCCCACCATCTGCATCCTGGGGCATATATCCGAGCCATGCAGCAGCGAGTGCTGTCGCAGCCGTCATTGCCCAACCGGGCCAAATCCCGAAAAAATTTATACCCGAATAGAAAGACATCCAGAAAGGGGCACCGGGTTTACAGCGCATATAACCGCTCATCATCGGCTCGCCGGTATAGAGTGTATATCGGATCGCCTCTGTGTTCAGGATCACTTGAAGGAGGATAGCGATTGTTGCAATCCAGAGCAATCTGCCGCCGTATTGTGCGGTAATCGCCGGACCGAGCAGCCACTCCCCACTCCCTATCGACCCCCCTAACGCAATGATACCGGGACCCAAGATATTCCGAAACGCTTTCCCAAATTGATATGGGGGCGGTGCGGGTAAATCGTCAACCTCCCAATCAGGAAGCGTACCGCCTGATACAGTTTCTTTGGTTTCTGCCATATTGCTATACCTTCCCTCCTCTAATTTCGGTTGCGGATTAAGGTGCTGACCCGTTTTTGTTCTCTCCTACCACTCCCAACAGATGGGAATGTCTAACCTCTCAGCAATGCCAGCGAGACCGCGTAAATGGTCTACGTGGATCGGAATGCCGTTCTCAAGGTAATTATCGTAGTTATTCCACTCAATTTCGCCGGGGAGATAGGCTTGCTCCACGCCTTCTGCCGTTTTCGAGGCATGAACCTTGTCGATACCTCGCTGGATTTCTTGAACGTAACCGTCATAGTCTGTGAAACTCGCAATATTCACCGCAAAAAAGAAGTGTTCAGAGGGATCGTTTGCTTTGTTACAAGCCATCAAGCCACCGCTTAAAGGCCCCGCTAAGATACCCATAATGAATGCTAATCCGTAACCCCGAGGTCCCGCTGCAGGTGCAAGGAAACGTCCCTTCTCTGGATCGCTGGTAGGTTGACCTGTCTCATCTATAAGCCATCCTTCGGGAATCGGTTTGCCATACATCCGAAGCGTGCCTATCTTCCCCCATGCGGAAACACCACACGCCATATCCAACACAATTGGATGTCCGTCTCCAGTAGGTAAGGCGTAACTCATCGCGTTATTAGCGACTACGGCTTCCGCACCGCCGGGTGCTACAATAGAAGCTCCCCCTGTATTTGTCGTTGAAAACCCTACCATCTGGCTCGATGCCGCCATAATGGCGTAGCAGGCCGCCGCACCGAAATGACCGGCGTTGCGAACTCCTGCAGCAGCGATACCTGTTGTCTTTGCCTTCTCTATCGCTGTCTCCATTGCGAATGTACTTGCCAGATGTCCCATCCCGTTATCTCCGTCAACAACAGCGAAACTCGGTCCCCCTGTTGCGACGCTGAGTTCGGGTTGTGGGTTCATTTTTCCATCAAGAACGAGGTTCAGATAACCCGGTAAAGCTCGGGTCCCGTGTGAATGCACACCGCGTAAGTCGGTTAGCACCTGATGTTTCGCGATCGTCTCCCCGTCCTCTGAACGCAATCCTGCTTTTTCACAAAGCGTCCGAGCGAAATCGTGTAACTTCGCTGAATCTACAACAATCTCCTGCATAACATCCTCTCCAATTATGAATTCTCCGCTCATTGTAGCAGAGAAGGGGTTATAGATCAAGCACAATCCAATTTTTTCAGGTATCCTGTCATTTGACGATGAAGCATCTAATTGGACAATGTGCGATGTCAATTGTCTGAATTAGGATTTTCAGAATAAGAGAGTTTCATACACCCAAACTCCGTGCTAACTGCATGTTGAAAACTGGATACTCCCTCGCGACCACAACAAATCCTTGACGAGATATGCCATCTCAGGGTAAAATTAGCAGTGGAGGATAAACCACTATGTCGCAAAAGGGAGTCTTGTTCCTCGTCTTCCTCTTAATCATTTTCGTCAGCCCTACGTGGAATGCTACGGCACAAACACCCCAAGATCTTTACGCGCGCGGGATGCAAGAAGCACAGCGAGGGCAGTACACACAAGCACTTCGGTACCTTCAGCACGCCATCCAACGCGACCCTGCGTCTGCCCAAGCCTATGCTGGGCTTGGAACCGTCTACATTCAACTCCGTAAATTTGCTGAAGCGGAAGTCGCTCTCAAACATGCCCTGGATATCGTACCCGGACTGCTACAAGCCGAAGCAAACCTTGCCTTGCTTTATACAAGAATTGAACGTAACGATGAGGCGATTGACATTTACCGAAAACTCAGCGAAAACCACCCAGACTCCCTTCAGATACAGATTGGACTCGCAGCTGCTTATCAGAAAGCCTCTCGGTTCGCAGAAGCCATAGAGGCCTATCACCGGACGCTCAACCTTTCACCGAAACTCGCGGAAGCAATGACGAATCTGGGATCCTGTTATGAAGCGGTCAAACAGCAGAAGCAAGCAATTCATTATTACGAATCGGCGTTAGTTTTGAATCCTGAACTTTCTATGGCAAACGGGAACTTAGGTGCTATTTATCAAAAACAGGGGGAATTTGACAAAGCACGTCCACTCTTAGAGAAGGCGATTCGCCTGAATCCTAATTTTACAGCGGCTTCCTACAGTCTGGGTTTAATCGCAACGAAGCAACGGGAATTCCAGCGTGCCGTTGCATTATACCGCAGCGTCATCGCACAACAACCCGACCATATCGGGGCGTACTATAACCTCGCACAGGCACTGTTCCGACTAAAGCAAGCGACAGAAGGCAAGCGCGCGATGGAAATCTACAGCCGTTTAAACGCAATCGCTCAAGAGATTGATACCCGCGAGCGCGCGATTCTCCTCGAACCGAGTAACCCGCGCAAACAGTACCAACTTGGACTCACTTACGAAAAGCATGGAAAATTCGATAAGGCACTCGAGGCATATCAGGCAGCGGTCAGGCTTCAGCCAGAATATGCCACAGCACACTATAAACTCGGCAAACTCTATTTTCGCAAGGGCAGGTTTGACGCAGCAGAAAGAGCCTATCTCAGTGCGATTGCGGTTGCGCCAGAGCAAGCCCCTCTACACGCTGGATTGGGGGCAGTCTATTATTTGCAAGATCGGTTAGATGAAGCACTTGCTGAATACAAAGCGGCTCTCACGTATGATGCTTCATTCGTGCACGCCCAAGTCGGCATCGCGGTTATCTACCACCGCCACGGCGAATTTGAAGAGGCTCTTACCGCGTATCATACGGCTTTAAAGTTAGATGCAGAAGCACATCATGCCCTCAACGGATTGGCAAGGCTTTATCTTGAAGGTGCATCTACGTCAGCACCACCGACTAAAAAAGAGGCACACATCCAAGAAACCATCGCTTTGGCTGAAAAAGCTGTCCGTTTAGCCCCTGTCCCGCAATACTTACAAACCCTCGCCTTAGCCTACTTTCGGGCAGGCGCGCATCAAAAAGCGTTGAAAGCGATTCACACCGCCATTGAAATGGAACCCGGAAATGATGCCTTTCGACAGACACTCGCAAAAATGAAAGAATCAGATGAAAAGACGAAATAGCATTATAGGCATCTTAATCCTGCTCCTAATCACAATCCTCGTACAACGCATCTCTATTCGTCTTGTGAATGCGGATACCCACATTCAATTCGTCGATGTAACACAGGAAGCGGGGATCCACTGGAGACACGTCGATGGACGGAGCGGGCAGAAGTATTTCATGGAGACGCTCGGTTCAGGTGCGGCTTTTTTTGACTACGACGCGGACGGCGATCCCGATTTGTATTTTGTTAACGGCGCACCACTCCCCGGTTACATCTCGCAAGAAATTCCAACCAATTGTCTTTACGAAAATAATGGTGACGGTACGTTCACGGATGTCACGAAAAAAGCCGGTGTCGGGGATACGGGCTACGGACACGGATGCGCCGTGGGAGACTACAATAACGACGGTACATTAGATCTTTACGTCACAAATTACGGCACTAATCGGCTCTACCGTAACAATGGCGATGGCACGTTTACGGAGATCGCGGAACCCGCAGGCGTGACGGAGCCACGTTGGAGCACGGGTTGTGCCTTCGCTGATTACGACCGAGACGGCAATCTCGACCTCTATGTTGTCAATTACATTGTCTTTGATATCGATGAAAATCCGTGGTGCGGATTCAAGGAAAAGGGGATCCGAGCTTACTGTGAACCCGATAATTTCATCGCTCAATCCGATACACTCTATCGCAACAATGGGGACGGCACATTCACCGACGTTACAAAAACAGCGGGCATTTATAACACCACCGGCAAAGGTTTAGGAGTTGTCTGGAGCGACTATAATAACGACGGCACCCCTGATATCTACGTTGCTAACGATTCCACAGAAAACCTTTTTTATCACAATAATGGGGACGGCACTTTTGAAGAGGTCGGTTTTATGATCGGTGTCGCACTCAGCGAAAATGGAGTCGCAGAGAACGGTATGGGCACAGCCTTCGGCGATTGGAACAACGACGGTTGGCTCGATCTCACTGTTACCAACTATGCCGAACAGACAAACACTCTCTATCATAACGATGCAGACGGCTTCTTCACAGACGCAACGGTCACAACAAAAACAGCACAAATCACCTATCCCTATCTCGGCTGGGCAACCGCCTTTCTCGATTACGATAACGATGGATACCAAGATCTCTTCGTTGCCAATGGGCATCTGCATGAAAACCTCGCTGAACTCGGACAGGAAGGTACGTACGAACAACGCAACCTACTCTTTCGGAATAACAACGCTAACGGCACATTTACCGAAGTCTCTGAAACCCTTGGTGTCGGTATGAAATTGACAGATGTCAGCCGTGGTTCTACCTTTGCAGACTACGATTTGGATGGTGATATCGATATGGTGGTGACCAATTCTAACACTGCGCCACGTCTTTTACGCAACGACGGCGGTAACGGAAAAAACTGGTTACAGATCCGATTGACATCGACGAATGGTTCCTCTGATGCGATTGGTGCTCGCGTCGAGGTCATGACCGGGAAACTCACACAGACGCGTGAGGTGCGGAGCGGAGACGGCTACCTTTCACAACAAGATCTCACACTCCATTTCGGAATCGGGGATTACGAACAAGTGGAGAGTATTGAAGTACAGTGGCAAAGCGGGACAAAGCAGTTGATCGAAAGTGTCTCCGCAAATCAGATGCTATTTCTTGAGGAAAACCGAAATGAATAATGTATCGGATGCCGTTGAACGCCATTATTGGAAAGCGGTCATTTTTCTCGTGATACTGATTTTAGTCGGCAGTGGATTTTGGGGAGTGAGGCGCTTTGCACCTACAGTGTTTCTTGGAAAACCTGATTTAATTGCTATTCCGGACGAAGAACGTCCACAAAATCAAACAACGGACACCCTGACACCAAATACGCCCGAACTTCTCAATATCAACACCGCCTCTGCGGAAGAGCTCCAAACTCTCCCGAACATCGGTGTGAAAATGGCACAAAGGATTGTTGACTATCGAACACAGCAGGGCAAATTTGCCAGTGTGGACGCTCTCCAGAACGTCAAAGGTATTGGTGCGAAGACTTTAGAGAAGTTGAGACCTTTCGTTGATGCGAAGTAGTTATAGTAAAATCTGAAAATAAGTGGACACTTGGCGCATAACCTGTTAGGTTGTGCAGCTGCGTGCCGAAAATGATAGGAAATACACCAAATGTTTCGCAGACATGAAGGATTTTCGGTGAAAAAGGTGTTCGTGGCTATGAAATCATATTGGAGAAAATAAAGAGACGCTTAGTCAGGTTTCTTATGATACAAATAATCTGTATTCAAACACGACCCTGGCTTATTCGTGCAGTTGGCAAACGTCATGCCACATCCCGTGCGTTGACACACATACGATGTCTCGTGATGGGCACGGGCCGTCGGATTACACGTCCAATACGAATTCCCACATCCCATGTCACAAGAGGTCTCGAGGTGTTCGTCGGGAGTCGTCGGTGTCCCCTTATCACACTTGCCTGGTCCCTTCCACTTATTGCCACATTTGACAGGATCCGGGTCGGGATCGGGCACTGGGTCTGGCGAACTGCTACTCGACACATTCACCGTGTAACTCGCCTGATACACCGCTGAATCCGTATAGTTGTATACATACGCAGTGATGACATAAGCACCCGACGCATCCGAGGCAAACGTATACGTCATAGATGCTGTCAGCATATCGCTACCCCCAGGATCTATCTCTACATTCGTGCCTAAGCCCGTTTCACTTGGTGATTTGACATACCAGTACACCGAGTTATACGCCTCCGAGGCAGTAAAGTTTGCGGTGTGGCTACTTCCCGCTGATGCGAAATACGAACCATTCGCAGGGGAGAGACTCCCCGACGGACCGCTCGGTGACTCACCTGGGGGATTGCCACCCCCTGGCGGGTTCTGTCCCGGCGGATTGTTCGGTGCCTCACTTGGGGGTGCTATATACCTCAAAAACAACCCATTCACCCACTCACCAAACTTCGTCTGCGGAATGAGATTGTAGGTGTCTTTATGGATAACACTAAAGTTCGCGTTGTACTTACCGCCCTCATACATAATATCCTGAGCATCTCCGGTATGGGGAAGGAATATGTTATGACCCAACTCATGCCCCACCGTGCTGTCTATGATGTTCTGTGTATCGGGATTGGCGGTCTTGCCCGGATTGAGAGGGAAGATGGGGAAAACGAGTGCCGACTTCATACCCGCGGGGGCGTTCGGGGCGGAGTATAAGACACTCCGGGACTGCGCAACACCGAGGATACGTCCATCCTTATCACTGGTGTTCGCTCGCACCCACTTTCTGGTATCTTGGATTGTGTCTCTCTCTGTAAACTCATCGACAAAGACGGCGTATTGCTTGAATCGCCTTTTGTTGCCGGGACTGCGGTAGTTGACGTGCCGATCGTCCGTGTCGCTTTCATAGATCACGTGCAATTCAAAAGGGACAGGGAGATTGTGGGCGTAGCCGACATCAGTGATGCTCAGGCCCGACCCATTGTCGTTTGCTTCCCAGTAGGAGATGCCGTCAAACTCGCTGTAGGTGAAGATGTCCTTTTTGGTGGGGTTGAGACGTGTCGGCTGAGTTTGAGATTTGACAGAGAAGCCGCGGTATTCCTCCCAATAGGTGAACCCGTCCCCGTTGTGCGGGTTGCTAAGAGGACCCGTCTCGTTATCGACTTCTCCCGGATCGCCTGCCCCGGAGGCAGTGGGATAGAGGGTGTCAAACCCATCGACGACCCCGTTCTCGTCGTCATCGCGCGGGACCCGAGCGGTCGCCGCGGAGACCTGTTGCCCTGAGGATTTTGAGAGTTTCGCTTTCAGGACACCCGCCGCGGCGTAATCATGGCAGGAAACCTTAACCGTGAGCGTTTGCGTGCCAGTGCCACTGATTTGACGCGTCAGTTTGCTGCCCGCTAATGTCCAGTTCGGGTTCTCTGCGGTCTCGAGGCTCAGATCGGGCGTTGTCGAGCCATCCGAAGAGTTGCCAAATTGCCCCGGATAGTTCGTCACATCAGAGAGCGACACCTCGAGGTCACCTGTCCAATCAGTCAAACTGGCAGGAATGCTGACAACGAGGTTCACCGTGATGTGTCCGTTTGCTCGGGGCCATTGGTAGGGAGAGAGATCTTGGATGTTGACAGAGGGCTCCACTTGAATGCCGGGGTCTTTGGGTGGAGGGTTCTCCCCCGGTAAACGTCCCGGTGTCTCTGTTCGTTCCCGATCCCGTTGGCTTTCGCTTTGGGCATGAAGAGGCGAGAGGTGTGTCGCGAAAAGGATCAGAGAGAGGGTGAGGGTAAGGAGAAAATAAAAAGTATGGGGTGTGTTCATTCTGTTTTTCTCCTTTATCGGGAATCGGGTTCTCTATTATTTTTCAGGCGTTTTTCTATCTCACGGGCAAGACGCGGGTCTGTGGCACGCAACCTGCGAAGTGTCTCATCGGGTCCGTAACGTTTCAAGGTCTGCATGGCACTGCGAATGCGGGACTCAGAGATGTCGGGTGCATCCCCTGGGTTTGCTTCCGGGGGTGCCTGTGTTGGTGTGTTGCCCGTAGGCAGCTGTTTTGTGAGGTCTTCAAGTTTTCGGAGTTCTGGCGGAGTGTCGAGGTATTCTTGGAGTTCAGGGAATTCCGAGCGGATAAAGTCTTCAAAGGATTTAGCAGCGGCGGCACGCTGCTGCTCGGCGCGTGCGGAGGCCTGCTGTGCCCGGGCGGCTTCGGCATCTGCATCGGAAAACTCGGAGACATCAGCACCCTCCGGTGCTGTCCGTGTCGGAAACTCGGCGGATGTGTCAAAAGGTCCCCTGGTGCGCGTCACAAAGATGTCGGGGCTGCGGGTCTCGGTATCCGTGGGGAGCGGTGTCTCCTCAACCGGGCGTTGAATCGGTTCTATCAGCGGCTTGCCCTCTTCAATCGCACGGATCTGCCGCGCCGATTCCCAATTTTGTGTCTTCGCGTAGTCCTCGCGATAGATCGCTAATGCCTTCTGATACTGACCCAGCCGTTGGTAGGTATCACCCATGTACTCTACAAAGGAATTCTTGGAAAGTTTTGCGGCTTCCTGCTGGTAGCGGAGTGCTTCTTCGGGTTTATAGTACCAGATCGTGCCGGCAAAGGAATCCAAAATCTCTGAACGGAGTTTCGGGGGAAGATCGTCCATAGCGATGAGTTTCTCGTAGGCGGCTTCGCGCTCGGGGTTCGGGCCTTCAGGGACATAGTTCTGCCGTACTGCCCATAAAAAGAGGCGTTCGGGGTCGTCAGGTGCCTCTGCAAGTGCCTGATCTATGAGTTCGTTGACGTAGTCTCGCGGCCCCGATGCGGTGCTGTCAAAATACTGCGCCGCCTCCCAGGCGGACATGCCCTCGGTTTTGGCAATCGCGCGTTGTCGTTCTAAAATGGCAGCACTCTCCTCTCGGGAAATCTCGCCCCTTTGGACGGCGTAGTGGAGGTGGTGGCGGAGCTCATCGAGGCGTTTCCATTGGGTGTCGGTGAGCTCACGTTCCGCGGGCCCCGTGTAGGTAGCCGTTTCACGCCTCAGTGTCCCTTGCAACGGTGCTTGCCGCTGTCCTTGTGGTGCCCCTCGCAGCGATGGGGTGTTCCCGCGGGTGGGAAAACCGTCGGGCGCGGTGAGCTTTTCCGTGTCGGTGTTCTCTGCTGCCGGGCGGGGGGCCGTGTCGGGGGTGTCGGTGTGGGTTTTCCAGTGTTTTGTGGCATAGACCCCTGCAAAGACGAGGCAGCAGCCCGCGAGGGTGATGAGAAACACGCGATCGGTAAAAAGGGTTCGGATGAGGTGTTCCAAAAAGTCTCTGAACATGTCTCTACTCCTCTCTTATTATCGTTGTATTCCCCATTGCTATTGAGGGAGTCATCTGACACACCAACGGACACCTACACGCCAATGGCATCTCATCGGGAAAATAGACGCCTGGGGATGGATAAATATCATACGCCACCGACACGAGTGCCAACCCTCACATTATAATAGATTTTATAATGACCTATACACTCGTTCCGTCGTGTGAACCTCTGAAGGTATGTGTTCTGATAGCACAAGAGATCAAAGGTTTCCTATGCTACAAGTGTCAATTTATTTTCGGATTTTACTATAAGTATCTATCCTACCGGTCTCTGTGAAAATGTGTTGAACTGGTACGTCCCACGTTTGTGGGAACGTATCTTCTATGAGTTGTATCTCATACGCCAATCCGATCGCAACAGCGTGCGAACACTTCGTGAGAAATCGGTCGTAGAAACCCTTGCCGTACCCGAGGCGATATCCATTACGATCGAAAGCGATACCGGGAACAACAATGAGTTGAAGATGCTCGGTGGGAAAGATTGGGCATGTCTCGTTCGGTTGCAACATACCGTATGGATGGCGCACTAACTCCGTTTTCATGTTCTGAATCTGACGTGGTATGAGTTCCAACCGTTCTGTATCTACTACAGGGGCGCAAATCTGTTTGCCAGAATTAAGTAACCCCTCAAGCAAACCGGAGGTTTCAACCTCGCTTCTCATACTCAGGTAGAGCATCACGAAGTCGAAACCCTCACGTTGTATCCAGTGTGCAGTGGAATCAACGGTCCGCTGACTGAGTCGTGTTCGATCTTCGGGGGTGAGTGCTTCGCGGCGATGGAGCGTTTCAGTACGGACGCGTTCCCGTTCGATCGCGATATTCATTCCTTCTACTTTTGATACCGAACTTTTCCAGCAACTTCTACGGTATCAACAATCCCCATAATCACAGCGTCGACGGGTTTATTGCTTGTCACTGCGGTCTGACGTGCCGAACTGCCGGTAGCGATGAGTACAATTTCACCGATACCTGCGCCGACTGCATCTACAGCAACAGTATATTTCCGGTCAACCTCTCCGTTGAGATCCACATCTTGGACAACCATCAATTTGCTTCCGATTAATTTTTCATCTTTCTGCGTCGCGACGATTGTCCCGGTAACTTTTCCGAGGATCATTTAATAAAAACCTTTCCTATCAATATAAAAATCGCGAGTACAACTCGCTCCTACAGGAAGAAATCTTTTCCTGCATCACCGGATTTGAGAGCATCTACTTTATGATAGTAATTATACACGAAATCCGCTGAAATTTCAAGTCCCAACCCACGTTATTCGAAAAGTGCCTCCGAAAATGTGTATAGGTAGTAGGGTTGAATATCCTTGAGACATCGGCGGACAAGATTGACAAGCGACCCATAATGTGCTAAACTATTTTCATAGTGTTGTTGTGATTTTCTGGTAAAGTGGAGGGAAATTTGAGCCGAAATCATGCTGATGTCCTCATTATCGGTGGCGGTATTATCGGATGCGCTATCGCTTACTATCTCGCCAAACGAAATGTGAAATCGTTCGTCATCGACAAAGCATCCGCTGTTGGTACGGAATCCTCATGGGCAGGTGCGGGAATTTTGACTTCACATGCCTCAACAGATGAACCATACCCAACCCTGTGCCGAGCAAGCCTTGCACTCTACCCGGCGTTAGCGGAAGAATTGCGAGCAGAGACCCAAATAGATATTGAGTTAATCCAATCCGGGACACTGTCTGTGTTCTTCGACCCAACTGAAGCGGCAGGATTAATCGGTCTCGCAGATCGGCGCGTAAAACGCGGCTTCTCAACGGAAGTTTTAACTGCGGAACAAGCATGGCAGTTAGAGCCTGCTCTCTCAAAATCTATCGCCGGTGCAATTCTGTTTCCTGAAGATGCACAAGTCCGTAATCCGAAAATGGTGACTGCACTTGCCAAGGCTTCAGCAAAATTGGGTGCACAATTCCAGGTAGGCAATCCTGTCACCGATTTCATCCGGGTGAGAGAGGGCGATAGGGAACACCTTGTAGGTGTCGTCGTGAACGGAGAAACCTATTACGCTGATACGTTTGTGATTGCCGCAGGATGCTGGACAGGAACACTTACTGCTCAACTTGATGTTCCGATTCACGTTGAACCTGCAAAAGGACAGATAGTTCTAGTTGAAGCGATGCCACCACTTTTTGAGCGGACCATCGATGGACTCGGCATCTATATCGTACCGAGAGCCGATGGCAAAATCCTACTCGGCGCGACGGTCGAATTTGTCGGCTATGATAAGACCGCAACAGTGGATGGTACGAAGCAATTGATTGACGCAGGAATTGCCATTGCACCTCAACTCGCGCAGAGTACTTTCGTGCAAACATGGGTAGGGTTGCGTCCTTACGCCAAAAAGGGACCCCTTCTGGGTTATTTGCCCCGGTATGATAACATCGTTTTAGCATCAGGGCATTTCAAAAATGGTATTCTTCTCGCGCCGATTACAGGACAATTGATCGCTGAATTGATCACCACAGGACAACCATCGTTGTCGTTAGAACCATTTCAGCCAACGCGGATGTAACGGGCTCGCCTGTTTTGGATACCCAATTTAAAGGCGTGAAATATTTTTTTTAATTTTAAATGAATTGTTTCAAAATATATGGGTTAAACTTTAAATGAATCTTTTTAATCACCGACAAAAGGGGTATAAAACACTACCCCTCTCTGACGAATAATTGAGAAAGGAGATTTCAAAATGCGTCAGTATGTTTTGTGTTTAACGGAGGCAACGCCTCACACTGGAGATAAACGTGACAATCCTTTGGGGGATTGGATCTCCCTAAAGACGCAGGCATCTAAAATTGCCAATGCGTGCGGTTGTTGGATCAGGACACGACTATGGAGAAGGCACAGACCGGGGAGTGAACAAGCAGGCATGCTCCGTTACAGAACGGAAGGAGGGTTGCGCGCCTTCGCTTGAGAAACTCCTCTTTTGAGGAGACAAGCATGTTACACACTGACGAACAGTTGATGCTCTCTGTGAAGGATGGAAACAGAGATGCATTCCGAATCTTAACCGAGCGTCACTATACAAACACTTTAAATTTTATCTGTCGATTTGTGAAAAATAGGACTCTTGCGGAAGATCTTTGTCAGGAGACGTTCCTACGGGTATGGCGTTGTGTGCCAACGTATCGCCCAATTGCGAAATTTAGGACGTTCCTTTATCACATTGCCAAGAACGTATGTTTAAAACAGTTGGCGAAGGATCAGAGAACACCGCAGATCGAATCTTTGGATGCACCCTATAGCGATGAAGATGAAAACTCTCACCCCATTGCGGTTGCTATCGCAGACACCGATTACTCTCCAGAGGCGTTACTGATCGCTAAAGAGACTTACGAGGCAATTCAGGCTGCAATCAACAAACTGTCGCAAGAACATCAATTAGTGTTTCGGTTGACAGAAGTGCAAGGATTGTCTTATCAGGAAGTTGCCAAGATCGTTCAATGTCCGATTGGCACTGTTGCCTCCCGTAAAAACGCTGCGATTCGACAACTCCGGAAATTTTTGGCGCCCTACAGGACCAGCTTATGAGATATAGGTTCTTAGGATTAAATATATAACCTCCTTGGCACTCTGGCATCCGACTTCACGTCAGAGTGCTTTTTTATTCTTGGGATTATGGGACACAGAGGGTGCCTACTACTTTGCACCACTTGTAAGCAAGCCTCAGGCGGTCAGCAATCGGGATTAGGAGATCCCTCCTACAGGGCTTGTTAGGGATCAGTTATGAAAAAAGAAATGGGGAAAACCCTTGTCTGAAAAGGGTAGACAAGGGCTTATATTTTCTACTTCAGCTGCTTAATATCTGCCCAAGTTGTTGTCAATTTCCCAGCGGGTTCGACCGAGACAACTATATCTTGGATTTCAGCGAAGAAACTCGACTGATCGGTTGAATCTTTGGGATAGACCGTAACAGCATCGTTCGTTGCATCGTCAAGGTGCAAGTTGAAATATGCGGAACCTCCGGATTCACCACACCGGTAAAGCAGGACGTTCGCACCCTTTTGTAGATCGACTTCAACATCGTGAAGAATCGTTCGTGCGGCACCAGTCCATCTCGTATTGTTGTACCATTTTTCACCGTTAATCCAGATTTGGGCGTGGTCATCGTGTGCGGGTGACATCACAGCTTGCATATCGCTAGGAGAGTCGATAACGATCAAAGCATAGGTATCGATATTATCAATCGGTCCACCTCTGTTCATATTGTTTCCATCTGCGGGATCGATCTCAAAGACAGTCCACGCGCGGGTTCCGCCGTGGTCGTCGCCCCATTCCATATCGATATCCTGTGTCATGAGCAAACCATCAATCGTTGAAAGTGATGCCTGATTCAGTTTGCCGCCGCTTCCTTCCTCGATGAAGTCCATTGGACCGGAAACTTGGAAGGTTCCATTGTTTTCGTAGTTGCCATCAGGTCCGTACCACTTCGTAATCCACGTGTCGACACCACTGCGGTCTTCTCTAAGATCGTCGCCATTGGGTTCTGGATCTTCTAAAACTTGGTCGTCAGCTAGAGGACCACCTGTGATGAGACCAGCCGCGAATACATAGTGTGAACTGCTAACAATGAGTGTAAATACAATCGCGATAGCGAGTGTAAAGATATAAAATTTTTTCATTTTGCATCCTTTTTTATCGATTAAAAACTGAGTATATTAGGCAGCCTCATGGAGCCTTCTAATATACTTTAACTAACGCCAGTTTGAAAAAATATTAGAGGTCCAAAGCGGACACAAATTGAGCAAAAAAGTAATAGATTCACTCAAAAAGAGGCGATTTTTAGGGATATAACCCCTAAGTTCTCTTATCAGAAGGACTTTAACCCGAAATGCGTCTACCCTGAATATTTATCAAACTCACGTTTAACTAACTATAAACGCTGAAATCGCGTTCAAGATTACAACGTGTATTCCATTCTACTATTATAACACTTGGATGTAAATTTGTCAAGGGCTCACAGAAAACATGGATCGTTAGTTGTAAGTGGTCTCCTCACTCCCTTATCAGGGACATTAAGAGCGGGATTCGGAGGTTCCTCAGTACAGGCTTGTCATTGGTGGAAAGCAATCACAAGCGTCATTACCTCACTCACATGGAGCTGTCTCGGTCGCCCCCGGGTCTCTACGGGTGTCTTCTTTGGAGACCAACACTGTCGGGTCTGCCATTTCTCATACATCAGAAAAAAGTCGTCTCTTTTACAGAAAAGTGTTAGGATACTCATCAGAGAACTCCTTTGGGTGATGGAAGTGTGAT
>RKRR01000164.1 GCA_007571305.1 Candidatus Poribacteria bacterium
GGGATCGCCTGCGCTGGAATTTCCACACCCTGTTCGCTCCAAAATTTGTATGCCCCGCGGTGTAACGGGATCACAAACGCTTTTGAGGCATTTTCAACTGTCATAGCTGCTGCTGCCCCGCCAGTCGCAGCTACCATCGCTTGAAGCCCTTCTGGTGTGTAAATCTGTTTTAAGATGACATAAACAGTTTCGGCTGGCACTTCTTTATGAGCAATAAGCAGGGTCGGCATTAAAAGCGTCCTCACCGGTTCCACTTTACCTTCATAAGCTCCTTCTGGTATCGTGCCCGGTTGGTAAAACGGGTACTGTTCATAGAATCCAGATGCTTGGGCAGGTGCATCCATATCAATCATTCGGAGGTCGTTGGTTGTAGTGAGCTGCATGAAGGTATTATTCGGAACGCTGACTAACCATTGAAAAACATCCACTTTTTTGTTTTGGAGATCATCTGCTCCCTCGGTGATGCTTGTGTGGACTGGTGTGATTTGTTCCCAGATACCGGTAGATCGTGCCAAACGTTCTAATGTTTGTGCGGAGCCAGATCCCAGTTTACCGGTCGCTATTTTCTTATCGACAAAATCGGCGAATTGATGGATATCACTATCTGCGGGAACAACCGCTTGGGTGTACGCGATATAGAGCAACGTTACTGCCCGGAGATTGGTTTTGGACCCCTCTTCAGCGAAAACTTCTTGTCCATGGTAACCTAAATAACTTTCCGACGCAAAAGCAACACCGAGGTAATTCGAATTGGCGTTGACACGACGGGTATTTTCAACTGACCCTGGTGAGGCTTCAAATGTTATTGCCAGATGCGGAGCAGACTGCGTTACAACGTCGCTGATTGCCATTGCAAATGGTGAGAAACTGCCTCCTGGGTTCCCACCTGTAATCGTAAGCATAGGCGTTTGAGATGCATTCGGGACATCCTCTGTCAGGACAACTTTCTGGATCCTATTGCAACTACTGAAAGCAATAAGGAAAACCATGGCCATGACCAGGCCTCTTCCTGAATTAATCTGCATTTTTTAAATTTCCTTTCTTGTGGTGGACGTTGGATTGCGTGAATTCGGAGTTAATCCACTGGCATCGCATGCGCTGGGATTTCCACACTCTGTTCGCTCCAAAATTTGTATGCTCCGCGGTGTAACGGGATCACAAACGCCTTTGGTCCATTCTCTATTGTCATATCTGCTGCGGCTTGATTTATCTGGAGCATCGTTTGATGTCCCTCTGAGGAGTAAATGTGCTTTAGGAGTTTATAGATAGTCTCCTCGCTCACCTCTTTGTTCGAGATGAGTACCGTTGGCATCAGAATCGTATTCACCGGTTCCACTTTGCCTTCATACGCTCCTTCTGGCAGAGATCCGGGGAGGTAAAACGGATATTTTTCGTAGAATCCATACTTCTTCGCGGCTGCGTCAAGATCGATCATTCGAATAGATTTAATTGCTGTCAACTGGATAACAGCACTGTTCGGCACACTCACGAGCCATTGGAACGCAGCGACCTGTCCATCTTGGAGAGCCTCGGCGGCGGCACTCCCACCTTTATAGATCGGCGTGAACTTTCCCCAAATACCCGCCAATTTTGACAGTCGTTCTAATGTCTGTGCGGTGCCGGACCCGCTCGCTCCAGAGGCGATTTTTTTCCCAACAATGTCTTCAAACTGATAGATGTCGCTGTTCGCCAGCGTTGAAAATTGGTCGTAAGCAATGAAAAGCAGTGTCACCATGCGGATATTGGTTTTCGGACCTTCTTCTGCGAAAATTTCTTCGCCGTGGTAGCCAAGGTAACTTTCAGAGGCGAAGACGATACCCAGGGCTTCTGGATCGTTATTTACACGCCGCGTATTTTCGACCGAACCCGCGGAGGCACCGATTGATATTTTTAGATGTGGTTCTTGGTGCGTCAAAACGCGGCTAACACCCCCCGCGAATTGTGAAAAACTACCGCCCATCACACCACCTAAAATCGATAGCCATTCCTTTTGCTGGGGTGGAGTGTCCGCTGTTTTCGCTTTTTCACTCGACTGCTTATCACTACACCCATAGAATGCAATTAGTACAACCAACGCGGTGGATATAAATATATGTAATAAATTCTGATACGCGAATCTGTTTTTTGTAAACATTAAGTTTCCTTTTTCGTTTGTGTTTTGTATAGCCGCAAACTGTCCTTTCCCGGTAACGGGTAGGAACTCCGCGTTGTGAACGGTGTCTGCTAACACATAGTAATAATACCAGATATTTTCTGGTGTTTCAAGTTTTTAAGTGATACCTTCGTGCTTTAGTGTCTGAATCAAGATTCAGGATTCTCAGGGTAAGTGCGGATCGTTAAAACCCGATCTCAACTTAATCAAAGATCTGCTCGTAATGAAATTAGGTCATCCTTAAATGGCATAATTTGTCTTTGCTTTGCACTTGGAGAGCAGAGACCTATAAATTAAAAACCTTGATAAATCTTCATAGGACTGCTACACTATAGGCGTGAAGGGTAAATGGAGGAAAAAGGAGGGTAAAAAAGCGTGAAACGTTTCTTCTCGTGTCTTAATGACAATAATAACATAAACCAAGCCCGTAATGGAATGGAGGACGAATCTGATGAGATACACGTCAAACCACAAACCCCGTCGTTCCTCCACAAGGTAAAATTAAAAAATCTGTTCGTGATAGGGTTTAGTCTGTGTTTCATGATTGGCATTATTGCTGTGAGCGAGGCAACTCCAAAGAAACGCATCGCTGTTCTCTATTTTGAGGATAACAGTCGCTTTGATTCTCCTACCGGATGTGGCTGTGTTCCCACCTTCATTGGCAATTTTTTCAGCACAAAGAAACGATGGGATTTGGAGGCAGGATTTGCTAAAATGCTCAATCGGAAACTCGTCGAAACGAATGTGTATGAACCTGTCAGTAAAGATGAACTTCTCGATGCTATGGCGATTATGACACTCTCACGGCAGAACCTGAAAAAGCTGGATCAGGCACAGTTTGCAACGCTTGCGAAGCACCTTAATGTCGACGTAATTGTAGTGGGCGATATCCGTAGGTTTAATCAGGAGCGATTAAGAACCAACGCTTCACGTACACTACGGGAGGGTGGGCGCGAAGCGCAGCGAGGGACTACAAGTGCGAGTTACCTTGCTCCTGTTATTCTGCGAGGATCTCTACACCGTGCCACCATTAAACTGAATATGAAATTCTACAACGTATCCGGTAGCCTTGTGGCTGAACCCCGCATCTCCGCCAGCCGCGACCATTCATACCTCGGCACAAAAGTAGCTTCCCTTGAAGCCAGTAAGACAGAGGAAGGGATGAACCTCTCTTTTGGTCAAACGAAGGACGCTCAACGGAAGAATCCACGCCCGATTGTCAGACCAACCGAACTTAATCAGATCCAGTTTGCAAGTGCCGAATATGACAGAACCCTTTTCGGAATGGTAACCAACGAGGCGTTAATCAAAGTAGTTTTGGCACTTCGAGATAGTGTCGGCCCCAATTTCATTACACCTTGGGAACCGAAGACCACGACTGCCAAAGAAGGACAGGAAACTCCGACAATGACATCTGGAGAACCTGTCAAAGGCAAGATTCAGTATGTGGACAATGAACATCCCGATAAAATTTATGTCAATATCGGTTCCAACAAACCGATAGCTATCAACCAAGAATTCGCTGTCTATACCAAGGGCAAGCCGGTACGAGATTTAGATACCGGTGAAATCCTAACCTATGTACCCAAGCAGATTGGACGCGTGGCAGTTTCTGAAATCCTGAACGATAAGGTTTCTATTTTCCGAGTTATTGAGACGACGGAACCCGTCAAAATCGGCGATGCTGTTCGTGAGATTACATCTGATGCTGACACACCCAATGTATCTCCTTCAGAAGCAGATTCGTCTGAAGAACAATAATGAATCTCAAAAGGTTTTTAATTATTCCTCGCGGTTAAACAACGTGCGTTTAGACTATTGCGTGCGTTTCTTAAATTCGCCTTCCTTAGTGCAAGCCTATAAAGACTTGCAGGACAATGTTTCAGGCTATAGTTTTGGTGTTTTGAATTTCGAAAGGAGTGATATGATGCTCTTTATCGGCTGGGTTTCTAACCCCGATTCATTTTTTAACGATGGGACCCCTTGTGTGAAGACTGTATCGCTGTTCTGCGTTTTGACAATGTGTCTCGTCCTGCTATTTGGATGTGCTGACCCCAGCGGAGAAAAGAAAAACGAAAGTGTGGATGCTACTGCCACCAAGAAAATCAAAATCGGCTTGTCCATGGATTCGTTGCGTGTAGAACGGTGGCAGAAGGACCGAGATATTTTCACGGCTGAAGCGGAAAGACTGGGTGCCGAAGTTATCGTCCAGTCTGCTGATGGAGATGAACGTCGACAGAACGAGCAAGTCGAGAACATGATTACCCAAGGTGTGGATGTTCTCGTTGTTATTCCGAAGGATAGCGTCGCTGCCGCCCAGATTGTCCAAGCTGCGCACGCTGAGGGAATCAAAGTCATCGCCTATGATCGGTTAATCCGTGAGAGTTCGCCCGATCTCTATATCTCTTTCGACAACGAAAAGGTTGGATATCTGCAAGCCGAATACCTGCTGCATCAGAAGCCAGAGGGTGCTTACTTCCTGCTCGGCGGAGCACCAACTGACAATAACGCACAACTCCTCAGACAGGGCCAACTCCGTGCCTTGCAATCCGCAATTGACAGTGGTGCCATTCGTTTGGTGGCAGGCGGAGAACATTGGGCGGTTAATTGGGATCCGCGTGACGCACTGAAAAAAGCAGAGCAGGTCTTGACGCAAACGAACAACCAAATAGATGCTGTCGTTGCGTCAAATGATGGGACAGCTGGTGGCGTTATACAGGCACTTGAGGGACAGAATTTAGCAGGAAGTGTCCTTGTTTCGGGGCAAGATGCGGAACTCGCCGCGTGCCAACGGATTGTCAAAGGCACGCAGACCATGACGGTTTACAAACCGATCCACCTCATCGCAACGAAGGCGGCACAAGCCGCTGTTGCACTCGCAAAAGGTGAAACGATCCCTGAAGTTACACAGACCGTTAACAACGGCAAAATTGACGTGCCATCAATCCTACTGACACCTATCCAAGTTGACAAAGAGAACTTAGATGCAGTTGTCATCAAAGATGGATTCCATACACGTCAAGCTGTTTATCAAGCAGAGTAGTTGTCGGCGGAGGAGTCTTCGGTCATGGGTGAACCTTAACAAGAATATCTCCAGGATTGTGGTGCTTAATGTAATGGAGCGCAGATTTAAGAAAAGGATGCTAAAATCCTAGCGAAAACACCCACTTTGTTTAACCGCACGGAATAATTGAAATATGCCTATTTTTCTTATCGGGACAAACGCTCCGGACATCGGAATCTATGATAGGCTTAGTTGGGTTTGGCGTTCCGATGCCTACCAAAATCTCATTGTCATCGCATGCCTCGTCGCTGCGGCGTGGCTCCTCCGATACGCCTCACAGCAAGAGTATTGGCGGAACGCCGCGAGACAGATTCGCAGGAACCGCCTCGCTATTGTTTGTCTTTTCGTTCTCTTGGGGTACCTTCTTGTTGGTGTGTTGGATAGCATCGGTTGGCGCGACCCACTCATACGACAGACCAACCAAGTACTCACCCGAAACGAGAGCAATGCGATTGTCTATAAACCGAGAGGTTTAAGTCTCCTTGATAGGCTTTGCACGCCGCTTCGAGAACGGACCGAAAAAACTTATTCCGCACCCTTAGCGGCGCATCTGTATGCGAAAAGTACCCTCCAAACACCTGATGGACGCACAGTTCGAGACTACCCGCCGCTTCAGTATCCTCGGAGCCATCTCCTTGGTACCGACAAAGTAGGCAGTGATGTCCTTTATCGTGCGCTGAAAGGCATCCGCACTGGACTCGTTATTGGTGGATTTACCACCCTGATTGCAGTTCCATTCGCCATATTTTTCGGTGTTATCGCAGGTTATTTTGGGGGATGGATAGACGATGTCGTTCAGTACATCTACGCCACGCTCGATTCTATACCATCTATCCTTCTTATTGTTGCCTTCATGCTCCTCTTCGGACAAGGATTGTTCAATCTCTGTCTCATCATGGGTATTAGAAGTTGGACGGGGTTGTGTCGTATCTTACGCGGTGAAACCTTGAAGGTCCGGGAATTGGAGTATATTCAAGCGTCCGAAGCCTTTGGTGTACATCGTGGGCTCATTATCCTCAAGCATCTCGTTCCAAACCTCATGCATATCGTGTTGATCTCCACGATCTTACGATTTAGTGGATTGGTACTGGCGGAAGCGTTGCTGAGTTACCTCCAGATCGGTGTTGAACCAACGACCGGAAGTTGGGGAAATATGATTAACACGGCGCGCTTAGAACTTGCTCGCGATCCGGTTGTTTGGTGGAATCTCACCGCCGCGTTTGTGTTTATGTTCGGATTGGTGCTACCTGCGAATCTCTTCGGCGATGCCGTCCGTGATGCCTTAGATCCAAGGCTGAGAACGGAGTAGATAACTGATAAAAGAGCGAGCAATACCCATATTAGACAAGTTAAAAACAAACAACGGGCGATGATGCCCGTTGTTTGTTATTTGCAGTCTGTTCTGGTGAGATCACTTCTGCTCAAATTCCTTAAGGAATCCGACAAACTCCCTACGATGTTTTCTTCATCGGTGAGGAGTTTGATGCAGAGGTATCGCGTGACGTAATCTACTCCATCGCACATGCGGATAATCTTATTGTATTGGTCACACGCGAGATTTTCTGTTTCAACAATACCACCTTACATATTTTGTAAAGTGCGTTTACAAACGGTGGCTGTAAGGCGGTATTTTATCAGAAACCCACTGATTTCTTCACACTTCTAACAACAGAAACCTTTCATTACAAACCTACAGAAAAAAATGGGGCAAGTGACTTATTTTTTTTCTCAACTTCATTTGACTCTCACTCAATTCTGTGCTATAGTAATCCCATGGCCGACACATTGCTTAGCGTACAAAACCTCAAAACCTATTTTCGCACTCCCGAAGGACTTGCCCGTGCCGTTGATGGCATCTCTTTTGACATCAAATCGAACGAAATTTTTGCGATCGTTGGAGAGTCTGGTTGTGGTAAAAGCGTCACCGCGCTCTCTATAATTCAACTCATCGCGCAACCTGCTGGATTCATCGCTGATGGTGCTATCTATTATAAAGGGCAAGACATCACACGTTTATCTGAAGTTGAGAAACGGAAGGTACAAGGCAATGACATCGCCATGATATTCCAAGAGCCGATGACGAGTCTCAATCCAGTTTTCACCATCGGCAACCAGATTTCAGAGGCGATCCAGGAACATCAAGACCTACGCGGTCCCGCCGCAAGGAATGCGGCGATTGAGATGCTAGACCTCGTCGGTATTCCAGAACCTGCTGCCCGTTACGACGAGTATCCACACCAAATGTCTGGCGGTATGAAACAACGTATCATGATTGCGATGGCACTCTCGTGTCGTCCAGGGCTCCTCATCGCCGATGAACCGACAACCGCGCTTGATGTCACCATACAGGCACAGATCCTCGAACTTATCCAACGCCTCCAGCAGGAATTGCAGATGGCGGTACTCCTGATTACTCATGATTTGGGAGTCGTCGCCAACATCGCCGACCGAGTTGCTGTGATGTACGCCGGAAAAATTGCTGAAATGGGGACATGGGAACAACTCTACAAGACACCACAGCATCCTTACACGGTAAAACTCCTCGAATCCACACCATCTCGGGATAAACGCGGAACCGAGCTGCACACAATTGCCGGTAGAGTCCCGAAAGCGACCGAGTATAATGAGGGTTGTCGATTTGCTGATCGGTGCCCAAAGGTCATGGAGGGATGCGCCGACATTGTTCCGACTTTGCACTCTGTCAACGGTAGCGAACACAGCGTCGCTTGTCATCTTTACAGTCCTGAACCGCCCTTTAATGCTACAGGAGTTCCAGTTACAAAACTTGAACTTGAAGCAGAAATTAACCCAATGAATAAAGAATCATCAGGACAACCAATGGTGCCGCATCTGCAACTTCAGGTGAGGGACCTGTGTGTCCACTACCCTATTCAGAAGGGTATCTTCAAACGGAAGGTCGGTTATGTCTATGCAGTTGATGAGGTTACGCTTGATATCCCACGCGGTAAAACGTTAGCACTCGTCGGAGAATCTGGATCCGGCAAAACTTCTTTCGGCAAAGCTATTCTCCGATTGGGAGTGCCTGTTGAAGGCGACCTTGTTTATGATGGCGTTAATATCACTACGATCACCCGTCAGCAGATGCATCCGTATCGGAAAAGGATGCAGATTATCTTCCAGGATCCTTACGCATCCCTTAACCCGCGAATGACTGTTGGAGCTATTATTCAGGAGGGGATGCAGACACATGGTATTGGGGCATCTGACAGGGAACGGCAGTCCCGAGTCGCAGAATTGATGCGTCGTGTTGGCTTGTCTCCAGATATGGTAACACGTTATCCACACGAATTTTCCGGTGGGCAAAGGCAGCGCATCGGAATCGCGCGGTGTCTCGCTGTCGATCCGGAGTTTATTGTTTGTGACGAGGCTACCAGCGCGTTAGATGTGTCCGTGCAAGCGCAAATACTAAACCTGCTGAAATCGCTACAAGTTGATTTTAATCTTACATACCTTTTCATCACGCACAACCTTTCCGTTGTTGAGTACTTTGCGGATGAAGTAGCAGTGATGTACCTCGGTAGAATCGTTGAACGTGGGACAACAGAGGAAATTTTCGATTCACCCAAGCACCCTTATACACGGGCACTCCTCTCCGCGGTCCCGAAGATGGATGAACACACGGGTGTTGAAAAGATTCGACTGGAGGGTGATGTGCCTTCGCCAATCAATCGTCCAATGGGGTGTCATTTTCACCCGCGTTGTCCGAAAGTGATGGAGATTTGTAAAGGTGAATATCCGGGTACAACCGATTTTACACAAACTCATTCATGTCAGTGTTATCTGTATCAAGATGATAGTGAGTTATCAGAGGAAGGATTATCGGTTTCCGATTCTCGATAACACGAGGCACTTTGTTTAACCAAGAACCTCTTTAACTGAAAACCAACAACTGACTACCAGTAAATATTAAAAAATGCCAAAGATTAAGATACTCTCCGCAGATGTTGCGAATAAGATCGCCGCAGGCGAGGTCGTAGAGCGTCCTGCATCTGTCGTCAAAGAACTCATTGAAAATGCTATAGATGCAGAAAGCACCTCGATCCACGTCGAAATTCGGGCAGGCGGGAAACGCCTCATCCGTGTGTCTGATAACGGTATTGGTATGGAACGCGAGGACGCACTCCTCGCCTTGGAACGCCATGCGACGAGCAAAGTGGGTGGTATGGAGGACCTTGAGCGTATTCAGACCTTTGGATTCCGCGGCGAAGCCTTGGCAAGTATCGCCTCCGTATCACAATTTGAACTCCTCACCCGTACCAGTGATGCACTTGAAGGAACAAAGGTGGACGTTGAGGGCGGTGCTTTCCGCTCTGTACAAGAGAGCGGATGTTCCCCTGGCACCCACATGGCGATTAACAACCTCTTTTACAATGTCCCTGCACGCCTAAAATTCCTCAAAACCGATACAACCGAAATGAACCATATCACGAATCAGGTGACATGGGCAGCACTCGCGCATCCAAAGATCCATTTTTCGCTAACGCACAACAGCAGATCTATACTTGATGTCCGTGCCTGTGATTCATATCTTGAGCGCGCGCGTCTCCTCTACGGTAGAGAGTTCGCTGAAAACCTCATCGAGTTCACAGAGGAGCTGCCCGACCTGAAGATGTACGGTTTACTCGGTAAACCTGAATTTACGAAGCCCAATCGAGAATATCAACTCTTTTTCCTCAACCAGCGACCTATACGCAGCCGTATCATCGGTGCCGCGTTGACAGAAGCACTCGGTGCTATGGTTGCCAAGGACAGGCAACCTGTTGCTCTACTTTTCCTAACGCTGGACCCAGAAACAGTGGATGTGAATGTGCATCCCGCCAAAATCGAGGTACGCTTTCGGAACGAGCGGACGATTTATAGCGGGGTCATCCGCATGCTTCGCGACGCTGTCCATAAAGCGAAATATATCCCCAAAATTGAAACTTCTATTGAACCGGCGCAATCCGAGAGAAATACTGATAGCCGCGATACCAGTCCATCACAACGGATTTCCACACTCGTTACTGGGAAGGGCCACCATACACCCCAACGAGCAACGCCTATCGCCCAACCACAGCGCAGACAAACACCTACCCTTACACCACAAGAGACGGAAGATACGGATCAAGAAGTTATCGACACTTCGGAAGCCCAAACGCCATCTACCTCTACTGAAGTCGTTGTGCAGCCACCACAACAGCAGATTCCTGATGAGGCAAACCTCAGTCTACTTGACTTCGAGCATGTCCAACTCAAGACAAATCTCTTTAAAACCTATATTGTCGTTGAAGCAGCAGATAAAATCTTTTTCATTGATCAACACGTCGCCGCTGAACGTGTCCTTTATGAACGTTTCGTCAACCAGGTAGAAACCGATGGGATTCCTGTGCAAGGGTTACTACTTCCGGTAACTTTAGAAGTTACACCCCAGCAGCTCGGTGTTCTCAAAATTCACGGCGACATCTTCAAAAAACTCGGCTTCGATCTGGAGGAGTTTGGTGGGAATACTATCCTGATTCGTGCGATTCCCTCACCTTTGCCGACCCGCATCGCCGCGCAGACTGTCACTGATCTGCTTGACAAACTTCCCGAAGAACCACATACCGACATACAAATCCCAGAGGCGATCGACAACGCATTGATAATGCTCGCCTGCAAGTCGGCTGTTAAAGCTGGGGATACATTGGATACCAAAGAGATGATGAACCTCATCAAGGAACTGTCCGAGGCGAAACTCCCGTTCAATTGTCCGCATTCACGTCCTATCATCGTCGAGATGGGTCGTGATGAATTGGAACATCGATTCCACCGGTAGATTATCGTAACCTAAGTTGCCACCTTGTAGCATAACCTGTTAAGTTGTGCATCTTATAGTAAAATCCGAAAACAGGTTCATACTTGTAGCATAAGATGTTCGCTTGTGCTATTAGATAACTTCAGAGTTCACACGACGTTACAAATGTCCAAGTAATTACGGAATCTACTCTAAGCACGCAGGA
>RKRR01000137.1 GCA_007571305.1 Candidatus Poribacteria bacterium
GGGAAATAATCATCAACTAAATTATGTGTTAGTTGACGATGTTCTTTTGTTCCCGTGTTCATGACGTAAATCTCCGAATTCCCATCTACGTCGTAGGTATACGCTAAGAAGCGACCATCAGGCGACCACGTTGGAGCAAACTCTCGTGCCGGATCAGTTGTGAGTCTATCAAGATTTCTACTCTCCGTGTTTAGGATATAGATATCAGTATTCCCCATTCGAGTGGAAGAAAATGCCACATTTTGAAACTCAGAGGCTTGTGTCCAAGTATTTATAAAGAATAGACCATAGCCAGACATCAGCACAATCACAAGCATTGTACAGGCGAGATTCCCTTTCATCAAAATGGGAAGAGTGTCAATCGTTGGAAACTTCATAATAGGGCCCTTATAGTAAAGTCAATAATTAGTGATACATTTTTATGATTTGCTCAATCGGTATTTCTGGGTGATACTGATAGCGACGCTTAATGTTGGCGAAGTCCTTCTCAATCGGGTTCAACTCCGGAGAATATGGCGGTAAAAATAACACACTCGCCCGGTTTCAGCAATCAATCGGGCGGTCTCTTTGCCTTTGTGGAAAGACGCATTCTCCATAATCACGATGTGCTTCTTATCAAGCAAAGGACAGAGGGGATGTTCTAACCACGCATTGAAAGTGAGGGCATCAGAAGCTCCTTGAAAAAGCACGGGAGCCGTAAAAGTCTCTCCAATGCGTGCCGCAATCAGAGAGAGAGACGCATACCGATGCGACCCTGATATTTTATCGCGGATACAAACTCCCCTGGGGGCGTAAGCATACCGCCGTAAGTGTGAAGTCGGAAAACCGCTTTCATCCACAGAAACGGGTGTTTTCCTTGCATCCTGAACTTCGTCGGACAGAGCCTCGAGATACTTTTGACGCTGGAGCGGACACTGTTCTTTATACGTTAGCGTCTTTTTTTTCGCGTGATGTTGAGTTTTCTCAAGGCATACAAGATACAGTTCTTTGAAACCCCGAAGTGTGCCGCACGTTCAACTTGCGTCTGGTCTGGAAAATCAGCGACCTGTTGCCGAAGGGCTTGGTAGTCAAGCCGATGCGGCCCCCGGGGCCCCGGCTTCTCACACCGCAAGGGGTCTTTGGCGGCTAACCAGTTATAGATACACGTCCGCGAGACGTTATAGAGGCGGGCGGCTTCTGTTTTACTCCCGCCCGTGTTCAGAAAATCCAGCACACGTTTGCGTAAATCTATAGAATAACTCATAAGGCTTAGAGTCTCACATAAATCCAACAATCTGTCAACTTATTTTTTGACTTTACTATATATCGCTATTTTTGGCAAGGAAAAAATAGAATTGGCTCATGTAAAGACTGTGTTCTAATGAAGATGTCAAACCCGCGTGGTGACTGCTTTCACTCGAAACAAGCGCACATACTTTTTACATGAGCGAATAGAATTTTTATTCTGAAACAATTTCTTTCCCCTCTACTGCGATAAACCGCTGATTTACCGCAAGATTGGTTGCAGTATCAACAATCCCGCTGGACCAACGGATTTCCAACAAATCGATGCTTTCAGCATCTTTCAGTCCGAAATGGACCCGCAGGGCACTGAATGCAAGATAACTTCCACTACTCTTCACATCTGCATACTGCGTGAGTTCACCAGCAATAACTTTGATACGGGCACCGATACCGGAACGGTTGCTTTTCGTGCCGACCGTTTGTACCTGTATCCAGTTGTTTCGATTTCCACCATCGTTTGTCAGGAGATCGACGGTTTGATTCCAGTTCATGACGAGGATATCAATGTCGCCGTCGTTGTCATAATCACCAAAAGCGGCGGCGCGGCTCGTCTTACGCAGTGCGAAACCTTCTCCCATCTGTGCTGTGACATCCTCAAATTTTCCACTGCCTAAATTCCGAAAAAGTAGGTTTTGTTGTGGTGTCGTCGTAGACCGATCGACCTCGGAGATGTTATCCATCGTATGACCGTTTGCAACGAATATATCTTTGTAACCGTCGTTATCGTAATCTAAAAAACCGATACCCCAACCCAGGTAACGATGCGTGTGCTCAGCGACTCCAGCGGGAATTGTGGTATCAATGAAAAAATTGTCGCCTTCATTGTGATAGAGGGTATTCGTCTCGTTCTGGAAATTACTGACCGTGAGATCCAGCTTGCCATCATTGTCATAGTCTGCGAAGGCGACTCCCATTCCCGCTTCCGCTTTTCCCATATCGCTACAGCTAACACCAGCGAGAAGCCCTATCTCTTCAAAAGTGCCGTTCCCTTGATTTTCAAAGAGGAAGTTGAAATCCTGATCGTTGGCGACGTAGATATCAGCATCTCCATCGCTATCAATGTCTCCAATCGCAACGCCAAGACCGTGCGCAGCAGGTATGCTTAACAAACCGCTCTGTTGGGTTAAATCTGTAAAAGAACTATCCCCATTGTTGTGATAAAACAGATCTGGTTGAGGGGGATAAGAACTCGGACCACAATAAACAGCAATATCGTGTCGATAGCACGGTTTATCGGAGTCAGGAGTGTATTCCGCATAATTGCTCACATAGAGTTCAAGAAACCCGTCATTGTCAAAGTCAGCAAAAGCGCAACTCGTTCCCCAACCAGTATCCGCAACCTGTGCAGACGCTGCAATATCAGTGAAAGTGCCGTTCCCATTATTACGATAAAGGGCGTTGCTGCCAAAGTTAGTTAGATAGAGGTCTACGTCACCATCGTTGTCGTAATCACCGGTCGTTGCACCGACACCGTAGCGGGTATCGCCTACACCCGCGACACGGGTGACATCCGTAAAAGAGCCATCGCCATTGTTATGATAGAGGACATTTGTAGGCATCGAGATATCCGACTTTTTCCCTTGTGGACAGGCATTAAGGAGATAGATGTCCAGATATCCATCGTTATTGTAATCGAAGAAGCCGCCGCCTGATCCGTATTGCTCATTAAAGAGACGTTTACCGCTTTCACCGTCGGTATGCTTGAATTGGATTCCAGATTCCTCAGCCATATCAATAAAAATGATGGCATCTGCCATAGATGAAATAAGAAATACACATATCAGCAAAGGAAAAAGGATTTTTAATTTTTCCTTTCGGATGAATAACGCTGGTTTCATTTTTTAGTTATACCTTGCGGTTAAAAGACGTATACTGAGGTTTCAATGTTTTCGTTTCGGGAGTCGAGGAACACCTAAGCAAAACTCTCCACCACGTTACGGGCTTCGTTTTGGGGTTAGAGTTGAAGAAATTGAAGAAACACTGAATTTAGTCTGGGGATAGACCAAATTTATTCCTTGGATTACATTGCAAAAATCTGGCACCATTGTTGCAGGCTCACGGTTTAGCCTCTCAAGGAACTGAGCATAAGCGGAGCGGTATTATAGTAGATTCCGTAATTACTTGGACACTTGTAGTGGCGTGTGGCCTCTGAAGTTATCTGTTCTGATGGCACAGCCTAACAGGCTATGCTACAAGTGGAAATTTATTGTTCCACTATAATCCCATAAATTAAAAATGCTTTTGAGCTGTCTCCATCACTTGCTGAATCTTATTTAGACGTTCCTTGTAAGTGGTATTATTCGGTTCTAAGCGAATTGCGCGTGAGATAGCTTGTTTCGCCTCAGGATACGCACCGTAGCGATAATATGCATAGGCGAGTGTATCCAAGCGAGCGGCATTCACGTCTAACGCAACCGCACGTTCTGCCAATTCAACGGCGCGCTTCAACTGTTTCCCTTGCGATGCATAGATCCATGCGAGGTTGTTATGTGCATCTGCGGAGTTTTCATCCACAGCAATTGCCTGCGTAAAAACTCGAATAGCGTCTGGGACCTGTTGCTGTTTGAGATACAGTGCCCCCTGTCGTACCCACGCCTTTACCTCATTGGGGTGAATGGATGTCAATTGTTGGTGAACAGCAATTGCGTCGGCAAATAATTGCTGTTGTGCGTAAACTTCTGCGAGTCCATAGTAGGCAGGGATTAAATTTTTATCTCGCTGGATCGCATCTTGGAGATAAGTCTGTGCTTCAGTGAACTTGCGTTGGTGAGCGTGCAGCCAACCGAGGTGAAGATACGCTTCTGCATCGGTGTTATCAAGTTGAATAAGGTGTTGAAAAGCTGATATTGCCTCTGCTAACTGCCCTGTTTGCATGTAAAGCCCACCCAAATTGTGATAGAGCGGAGGTGTGTTCGGATGCAACGCCGTGGCGATTTGATAGACGCGAATCGCGTCCTTAGGATTGCCCATTTCAATGTGTGCCTCTGCCAACTTAATGCGTGGCTCCAAGGCAGTGGGTTGCTCCAATAAGAGTCTACGATATCGATTCGTCTGATCGTTATAGGTTTTCACCCGTTGGAAGGATGACAGTAGATTTTTCGCTTCCCCAAAATTCTGTTTTGCAACATCACCATCCGAACGCTGTCCGAGACACCGATAAATGAGTCCGAGGTTGTAATGGGTTTCAGTGTGATATGGCGCGATCGTGAGAGATTTCTGGTAATGCTGAGCGGCTTCTTCTAATCTGCCCTGTAGGAACGCGATCTTACCCAATCCCTGATAAACCGGCGCAAGATTTGCATCTAGGGCAAGTGCTTGCTGATACACCCGTTTCGCTAACGCCAGTTTTCCTCTTTGTACGTATGTATCCGCAAGCCGAAAAAAGGATTCCGCATTTCTGGGAAGTAGGTTAGTTGCGTGTTGCCCGTGATTTTCAGCGTCTGCAAACCTTCCCTGTGAATGGTAAAGTCGAGCCAGACAAAGATGCGCAACACCGTGAGTCCGTGGTGATGCCGGTAGTTCCAGCGCATAAAGATATGCCTCCAATGCGTCATCTGTTTTTTCCTTGAGCCTGTAAGCAGCACCGAGTTCGCAGTATGCCTCGGGGTTTTGTGGGTTTAGTTGCAGTACCTGTTGAAAGGCATCGATTGCCTCGTCATACAGCCCTAACTGGATTGCGCGCATCCCGCGCGTGTAGTATTCAGCCGCTTGATTGGTTTGCTGTGCAGAAACCAGTGGAACGGCGAGGCAGAAAGCGAACAGACTCCTTGCAAACCAACCTTCTTTTAATTTTACCTTGGGGATGAATAATCTGGGTTTCATCTTTGACGGACCTTCTCACGAGTCGCCCTCGGCTCCGCTTACGGGTTTGGTTTTCGTGTTAATTTTTCTTCCGTAGATCGAGTCTCCGAGTGGTAGACTAATTCGCCACCAATAATTGTTGCCAGCAGATTGATTTCACATTGCGCAGGGTCCCATTCAAAGAGAATCAGGTTCGCCTGCTTTTCTATATGTGCTTCTGCGTTAAGGAGACGCATCGGTTGTAGTGTAGCGAGTGAAACAGCTTCCTCAAGGGAGATACCTGCAAACCGGACAATGTTCTCGATACCCCGCGCTAATTCAATAGCAGAACCGGCGAGATACTCTGTCCCGACCAATCGGACACACCGTTCTGGAGTCAACTCCACCGATTTTCCTGCGAACTGGTAGATACCGGGCTTCATTCCAGCCAGAGCGACAGCATCACTAACGAGGACGCACCTGTCAAGTGTTTTAGCACGGACCATTGACTTGGCAACTGCAGGTGGTAAGTGATGTCCATCAACGATGAGACTTGCCCAGAGTTCATCGGCACCGAGTTGTTCCCAAATATAATTCGGATGTCGCTTGATTAAGGCGTGCGCCCCATTGCCGAGGTGTGTGGAAAGTCTCGCGCCAGCGTCGATTGCTGCTTGAATATCGTCCGCCGAAGCATCCGTATGTCCCAATGCGACAACGATGCCATTCGCAACCAGTTTTTCAATAAACGGGATGGCACCTTTTTTCTCAGGGGCGAGCGTTACGATGGTGATTTGTCCTTCGGCAATGTCCTGCCATCGCTGAAATTCATCCCAATCAGGTTCTCTAACATGCTCCAACGGATGCGCGCCACGCGGTCCATCCTCGGCAGAGATATAGGGTCCTTCAAGATGAATTCCAACTATCGAGTGGGCAACAAGTGAATCCGTTTTACACGCTTCCACAATGGTACGAAGGGTGTTGCTAATTCTCTCGAAAGAGCCTGTCACAACCGTTGGACATAAGAAACCAGTGCCGACTTGCCAGAGTGCGCGGGCCATCGCAGAGACATCTTCCGAAGTAACAGTAGCAGCGTTGAAGTCGAATCCAGCGAAACCGTTCACCTGGATGTCTATCAACGCGGGTGCGATCCATACATTGCTATTAGCGGAACCTACCTCGTGGATTGTTTGAACACACCCCTTAGCAAGGACGACTTCAGTAGGGATGTTATTGAAAAGTGTCTGTCCGCTATACACATACCGCCCTTCTGGAGTTAAATCGATGATGCTTTCCGGGTTGTTTTCTCGCGCGGCACGACTCTTGGTCATCAATAATACCTCTGCAATGTTCTAGTACTATTTTTATTATACCTGAAAATCCATTTGTTGTGAAGAAAAAGGGTTGCATTCATTAGAGAAATTCAGTTAAAGTATATCTAACGTGAGTTTGAAAAAAGTTATTCGTTTCCCTGCCTTGGTAAGTCGTGAGTTTGCTGAAGTTCATGAAAGTTCAGCGAGGGTTTGGTCTCGGACAGTTGGTAAGCAATCAAACCAGAGAACACATTCACTTGGAAGTTTTCATAACTTCTATGGCGGGTGTGTTCCACCTGTGTCTGGGTTTTGAGCTCCCGGATCACCGATTCAACGAAGCATCCGTTTTTTCAGCAACACCGCATCGGACACGGATACCTCACAGGGGGTCCATGCTCTTGCGAACTTTGTAGACGTGCCCCCTTGCTTGTGGAGTTTCTCCCGTAAGGCTTCAGAGATATAGCCCTTGTCTCCGTAGAGACTGCCATGCAGGGATCCATCGCCCATCGCCCAAAGCGGCGTGCGGTCATCTATATTCCCGGGGGTCAGGGCAACGTCTAAAAGGTCACCCGTGTCGTTGATAATCAGGTGAAGTTTGAACCCATAGAACCCCGCCAGAGAGGTTTTAGACGGTTAACCTGCTCGATGCTATTATCAACGCCTTAGTCGGTAGTGCCTCAATCTATTGCCGCGCAGTAACTGTCCTGAAGTAACCTATCGCTGGTTTAAACAATCCACGGGCAAAACTGATGTCTCTTTCATTTCAGACACTGACTTTGCCCTTTTTCAATAAGTTTTGACAATCAAAATGGAAATCCCAAATGCAATCGTTCAAGATTATCGTCGAGAGGCACAAGGAAGGTTATGTTGTCTATTCGTTTGATCTGAAATGTGTGGTCGTGGGGGAAGGGAATACCTACGAGGATGCTGTCGCTGACGCGATCTCTGCGATCAATTTCACAGTGAAACATTTGAAGCGAAAGCATACGAGCAAACATGAATTTTACGGCACTAACTGCACCTTAATCGAATCTGCCCCTTTCTGAACCATCTCAAATCCTATGAGATAGTCCACCAAGGGTAGTTGATGTGTCACAATATGCTCGACCTCTATTAAACCGCGATGAATATAATCAATCGCCAAGGGATACGCATAGGGCCCTAAATGGGAACCGTGAATATTCAACTCCTTTGTGTCCCCAATGATGGTCCAATCCACAGTCACAGGTTCCCGCATAACACTGAACTCAACGAAGGTGCCAGCCTTCCGAATCATGTGCAGCCCTTGCTCAACCGCCTTCGGGTGTCCTGTCGCCTCAATATAAACATCACATCCATAGCCCTCTGTAAGGTCTAACACTTCTTGGACAGCGTCCGTTTCCGCCGGATTGATTCCAATATCCGCTCCCAACTTTTTGGCAACCTCTAACCGTCTCGGCATCAAGTCAATCGCGATGAGTACACCGGGGTTTTTCAGTTTCGCCGCGCCGATCATGCCGAGTCCGAGCGTGCCAGCACCCGCAACCACGACGACATCTCCAAACTCAATGTTTCCGCGCTGAACAGCGTGAATAGAGCATGCGAGCGGCTCTATCACTGCTGCACTCGCTGTAGGAATATCGGAAGGAACTTTGTAGACAAGCGAGCGTGACGAAAACTTCATATAGTCCGCCATACCTCCGTTGACGACCGGTTGAAACCCATAGATGTTATGGATCTGGCAGAGCCAATACTTTCCGGTCCGACAGTAGCGACACTCCCAACACGGAACTATCTGTTCTGCGATAGCGATATCACCGATTTCAAGTTTATACTTATCAGCAGCCCCTGGACCGAGTTCCACTACCTCGCCGATGAATTCGTGTCCGGCAATAACAGGTGCTTCCACATACGGTTTGCGGTGTTCATCACCCCAGAAAAGCGGCGCGCCTGTATAACACTTAATGTCACTAGCGCAGACCCCACATGCGTTTACCTTAATGACGACTTCGCAGGGCCCCGCCTCCGGCATTGGGACATCTTCAAGGCGGTAATCCCACGGTTCGCGACACATAATCGCTCGCATCGTTTTCGACATTTATTAACTATGGCCTCCCAACCTGCTTTCCACCTCGTTATGAGCAGGTTTTCGGTGAGTCTTGATGTTACTTCAGAACCTGTTCAGGCGAAACTTCTTTCGGCCCTAGCGGGGCGACATCTCTGTAGAGGAAAATCCTACATGGGGCATGCAAAGGATCGAAAAAACAAAGCACGTAGCCCGTAATGTCATGGAGGGCAGATTTACGGAACGTACTGATTATCTTAACCTACGTGGTTCCTCTGCAAGGTAAAATTGGTGCAAGACGTGAGCGGTTTCACCTGCTCCAAAAAGTCTTTGAGCGGTTTGCCGCGTAGTTGATTCATCCGAACTTTAAGCTACCTTACGCTGTATCAAACGCCGCCTCGCACTTGCCTGTGCAAGCCCGACATCTAACGTAATGTGAGGGTAATCGCTGATACCAAGGTTAATCGCGTGTGCGGTTTCGAGGTTAAAGCCCCATTGGATCCACTCGGGCATATCTGCTTCTGGAATATCACCTGCGACGATAACCTTCATAATACTGATCCCTTTACCAAGCGAATAAGCGCGTTCTATATATTCCAGATGCCTGTCAAACGGACCCCCTTCTAACATCTTACCCTCTTTATTCGCCGTCGTCAAAATAACCTCAATCTCTGGATGGTCAATCACCGCATCCATCACGGGACCTGTATAGATATGCGTGGAACAACCAATGACTCGGACTTTACCAGCCACTCTCGCTTCTCGGAACGCGTCAAGTGCCCCTTCTCGTGACACTAAATCTTCAGGTGAAGAAATACCATGTAGTAGTAGAACATCTAAATAATCCGTTTGCATTTCCTGAAGAGAACGTGCAATGCTTGCCTTGGCACCTTCATAATCCTTCGCACCGGTTTTGGTCTGGATGATAACCTCTTGTCGGGAAATTTGACGCACTGCTTCTCCGAGATGCGGCTGACTCCTGTAGCCTTCGGCAGTGTCCCAAAACGTAATCCCTTCATCAAGAGCTTTCAACATCAGTTTGCCGCCGGCTTCGTAGTTTTCGCAGGTGTTGTTGAGATGTCCTGCACCGAAGCAGAGGCGTGAGATTTCTAAACCTGTTTTTCCGTATGCTAAATATTCCATTTTTTCCTCCACGTCCAATTGTTACGTCCTTTGGTAGAAATTTCGGCGGAACCTATGGATTTCCAAAACGTGCTCCGAAGAAGCCAGACGATACTCTGTAAACTGGTTCAGATGTTCTTAGATATAACGTGAGTTTGATAAATATTCAGGGTAGACACATTTTCGCTTAAAGTCCCTCTGAGAAGCGGGATTTCGAGGGTATCTCCCTAAAAATCGCCTCTTTTTGCCTGAATCTATTGCTTTTTTGCTCAATTTGCGTCCGTTTTGGTTTGAAAATAGTGTTGAATTTCCTGGTTTTAATACCCTAACAATTCAATCCCTTCCCGATAAGTCGCTGCAGAGTGCTGTAAGGAACCGAGTTCCTCATCCGTTAATTCGATCTCAACAATCTCTTCTACGCCGTTCCCACCGAGTTTAATCGGCACCCCGATATACAAATCATCAATACCGTATTGTCCGGTCAGATGTGCAGAGCAAGGAAGCAGCCGTTTCTTGTCTAAAATAATCGCCCCTGCCATCTGTGCTAACGAGGCACCAGCAGCATAATATCCGCTCGTCTTGAGGAGGTTAACGATTTCAGCACCCCCATCGCGCGTCCGTTGTGCCATTGCTTCAATCCGATCTTCCGGTATCAGCTGCGGGATCGGGATACCGTTGACGGTGGTATAGCGCGGGAGCGGGACCATCGTATCGCCGTGTCCGCCGAGTACGAGCGCATGGATGTCTTCCATGGATACACCGAGTTCGAGCGAGATGAAATAACGAAATCGCGCCGAATCCAGCACGCCTGCTTGTCCGACGACGCGGTGTGATGGGAACCCTGAGACCTTCCACGCATGGTAGGTCATGATATCGAGCGGGTTGGTAAGCATCATGATAATGCAATCTGGCGACTGTTTCACGACGTTTTCTGTGACACTGCCGACGATATTCGCGTTCGTTTGCAACAGATCCTCGCGAGTCATCCCTGGCTTCCGTGGGGAACCCGATGTAATGATGACGAGATCGGAACCTGCAGTTGCTGTATAGTCCAGATCCCCGTCAATTGCGGCATCAAACATCTCTACGGGCCCCATTTGTGCCATGTCCAATGCCTTACCTTGCGGTACCCCGTCTACGATGTCTATCATCACGACATCCCCAAGTTGTTTTTGTGCGATCAGGAATGCCGCTGTTGCGCCGACATTCCCCGCACCGATAACACTGATTTTTTTTCTTGCCACTTCTGCCTCCATTTTAAAAACGTATGATTTTAAGTTGACCCTACTCATGTTAGCCCGAATTGGTACGGATAGACTTTTAGCCATGCAGTGTTGGTTTTTTACTGACTGGCGTTAATTATCAGCAGGATTTTGTAGCCCAAACTGTCAGTTTGCGGCCCGTGCATGCACAATCTAACAGATTATACTACAAGGGTAGCAACTTGCGTTAATTATACCCTAAAATTTGAAAATAATCAAGTCTGCTGTCGGAGTGATCTCTCGGTTGCGATAAAACCTCCTTATTCTTCCAACCCTCTCTCCCTTCTGATTGCTATTTCCATAATTTTTGAAAAAAGCCGGTTTTTTTACATTTTTCTGAACCTTTTGAGGGTAACACTTCCTCTATGCCCGAAGTCCAATTCGGTTATCACTAAAGGATGACGATATAGCAACGATTGAAAATTTAGTTCGGCGGCTACAAACGGGAGATCAGAGACCACTCAGTGCGTTGATGAAACACTACAATCCTCGTATATGGCCCCTGATTCTTTTCGAAGCACGCAGCTACCAAGATGCCGAGGATATCCTCAACAGTCCATGGCAAGCCGTGTGGGAAAATATCGGCAGCTTACGGGATGTAAGCAGCTTCGGTGGATGGTTACGGCAAATCGCCTACAACCAGTGCAGGCGGTATTACAACACCGAATACCATTCACGAGGCGAACGTCCTTACGAAGACGAGAGGTTGGCGTGGCACATCGATCAGAACGCTCCTGTTTTACTTCGCGAACAGGAGTTGAAGACAGAAGCGGTTGAAGCCGTGCGACATCTCCCCAGCACGCCTGAATATGTGCGGGAAGTGGCTATATCGTTTTATCTCGACGAAATGCCGCTGAAGGAGATTGCGGAACGACTTGATTTGCCACTCGGCACGGTTAAGCGCAAACTTCATGAAGCCCGTCAACTTCTCCGAAAGGAGTTCGGTGTGAAGTCTGAATAAAGTTAACGGGGCCGGGTTGGGTTGTGTTTTAGTGATTTACATAGAGATAGCAGACGTGTTATACTGAAGCACGTCTCCTAAAGAACGGTTATCTATAATGATGTGGGGACCTTGGGTTCACACCTTATAGATAACAATAAGAGGATTGCTTTAGGAAGGCAAAACGGAAGATGTGTTGCCTTCCATAGCACTCCTGAAAAAATAAAGGAGAATAAGAATGAAACTGTCAATGTGTCAGATAATTGCGATTGTTTGTATCCTTGCTGTAGGATTTCTGACAATTACGCAGTTCCTACAGGAGGCAGATGCCTCTTGTAATTATTACTCAGAAGCGTACTGCATTAGTGCTACAGAATATTTTGTGAAAAAACTAAACGAGGCGATAGTCATTTGTAACCAATACGGGCAGGGTTCTTCTGAGTGTGATTCAGCAACCCAGACGGCTTGGCATGCGAAGCAATGGGCGGAATGGGTCTGTGCACATGCCGATTCATAGGACAACTCAAGGAAGGCATGACGATCCTTCCTGAAACAGAACGAGTGGATACCTCCTTCGGTGTCCACTTACTCTTAAGAGAGGTGAAGATCAAATGAAAACTTCAAAAATATTGCTTTTTCTGATAATAGGTGTTATTGGGATCAGCGGCGTGCTTTGGTTTTTCCAGCGGGGGACAACATCACAGCAGACAAGAACCGTGTATAAAACCACGCCAGTGTCGAACCTTTCTGATGAGACGAACTCACAGACACAAGCACAGGGGACCCCTCACACTCATGCCGAAGATACTCCACACACCCATTCGCATGAGATCCCCAGTGATTTTATGATCCAGGTTATCAGAGACCAACTCAATGAGAACGTCTCTCCGAAGGTTCTCCGCTGGTTGGCGTATGTAGAATCCGAAGAAGGTCGCGCGTTTTTCGATGGTTTTCCGACCTCCGATGAGTGGTTTGAAAAAAGCAAAAGTTTCGGTTTTTTTGAGGAGACACCCGAACTTCAGGCAGCGAGGGATCAGCGGTATCGCAAACACTTTCCCACGGGGACGGTTGATGAGAATGAGTCTATTATTCGAGAGATGATGAGAGATGCAATCCTTGAACATGAACACCATAAGGAAGCGGAATACTCACGGAGACGTAACTCTTCTGTTTTGATAGAGCTCCTCTTGGACGACAAGTATGGCTCGTGGATTTCAAAAAAGTTGGGGTCCCAGCCCCCCTCCGCTTATGAATGGATTAATTCCACCTTTGAGGAGGTTCGTTTAGCCGAGCGAGAAAAGTATTTAGCCGCCGAGAAGAACGAGACCTCTGCCAGCATCAACGATTGGACAGGATCCGAGCGTCTTGAGGCGGAAAGAGAAGGACCCCCAAGGGAGTCTCAAACGCCTACGAACACTCGCACGTTTTCTGAAGATGTCTTGACGATTGAAGATATATTCATCGACGATACCACCACACAGCAGACAGGCGTTGAGACGTTAACGCCTACAGTGCCGATGTCTCCAGAACTCCCATCAAGGCAACGCCTTGAGTCTACACTTCGTGATCAGTTTTCACCCGATCGTTTCGCCCGTGCCATGAAGACCTTGACTCAATATGGACCTCAGGAAGGACTCCGTCGACTGAAGTCCTCAGATCCAGAAGTTGCCAAGCAAGTGGAACGGTTACTTCCAAAACCACAGGGAGATGACTAAATGAAAAAGAAAAAAGTTCTCTACAGCCTTGCAACCCTTGCTTTGATTGCTGGCGTTATCGGTTTCGCAACCGAGATACGTCCAACACAGAAGGAGGTGCCACAAATGTCTGTAGAGGCATCAACGATTCCGACCGAGACCTCCGCTGTCAAGAAGAAAGCCTGTGGGTGTTGTGCCGAACGCCTTGCACGTCTCCAAGAACAGATTCGGAAAGCACGCCAACGGAGTCGTGCTGCCCAACAAGCCGCGGCGACTGAGGAAAGCTTACAGCAACAGGAGTCTCGTGCAAGTGACACCCCATAAACACATCATAATCGCTTGTAGCATCGAAACGAACCTCCAATCGTTAGTTCTCGACGAAAAACATCACATCACACGGACACAACAGGGGGACATAGAAGCGTTTGCCCCCCTTGTTTCCAAATACCACCCACGCCTCTTCAACCATATCAACGGACGTGTCACAGACAACGAGACCGCCAAAGACTTGACGCAAGAAACGTGGATGAGGGCGTATCGTGGCATCAACAACTTTCGCGGGAAGTCTGCGTTCTCTTCGTGGCTCTACCGTATCGCCGAAAACGTCTGTATCGACCATTTCCGAAAACAGAAACACGACACCGACCCCCTGCACACTGTAGAGGAACACCACATCACCCGGATTGTCCCTTGTCCCAGCCGAGACATAGAACGCCAAGAGTTGCGTCTTCACCTGAAAAACGCTCTTGAATGCCTCACAGCCACACGCCGTCTTGTTTTTGTCCTATACTATTATCACGAACTGCCTGTCAAAACGATAGCAAGCACCTCGAAAAGTCGGAAGGCACTATCAAAACACACCTTCGCAACGCAAGACTTCAACTTCAAGAACTCCTGACACCTTATCTCGTGAATCAAGCGTAGCAATTTTGACCAAATCATTTTTTCCTCACCCAGCCGCAGAAAATTGGGGGTGTTGTTCATTCTTGCATCTGTGAGCCAGACCTTTACCATCTGTCTCTACGTTGCATAAGCCAGATTTTCAGAAGTACGGCAAATGTCGAATTGCCTGTGTCCCTCGTATCAAGTGGGTTCTTCCGCCTTCCGTTTCACTGTAGAACGTGTTATATCCTCGTGTTAACCCCAGCCAAACGGAAAATTAGATGGCACTTTTGAGTGTGCTGTGTATGGCTTTCGTCCTTCTGCTGGGTGCCCCAGAGGCAAGTGCCGAATCAGAGGGCGGATGGAAGGGCAATTTATATGGACAGGTAGCCGTTTGGAATTATTACCAAAGCGGATCCAATATCTTCAGTTCCCATGCAGCATGGCTCGAAAACCACGGGGCAAGGAGCGTTGAGTATTCCTGGGAGTTCAAAAGTGGAATTCCTGCAGTCGCGGGGGCCTCTGTGGAAGACCTGGGTTCAGGTACTCTACAGAGAAACAGTGCCGTCTTTCCGTCGTCCCAGCTGTCGATGAGTTTAGTCGCGAAGGGTGTGCCACGTCGACAATCTTTTGAGTGGCATCTTTACACGAGACTAGATGTCGGTGCGAAAAGTTGGCGCGTGGATGTCTATTCACAAGTGTTCCATTAAGAAGCGAGGCTGTTCGCACGGTTTCGAACGCGACTCAGATACACGGAAGGCATCGAAGTCGCGTTCTCTCAACAAAAGGATCCACGCATGCGAAAACTTTGGCATCTCACTACCTATCTGGTGCTCCTTCTTTGTGTGGCTTACGTCCACGCGGATATTGTGTTTTTATCGGATAGAGACGGAAAAAGCGACATCTATGTGATGAATGATCACGGTGGAAATATCCATCCAATCACAGACACGCGGTTAAAGAAGGGAAACATTGCCTGGTCCCCCGATGGCACCCAGATTGCTTTCACGACCGACCTCAACACAGGACAAGAAGGCAAGCCACAACAACTTGACATCTTCATTATGAACGCCGATGGCAGCCGACAATGGAACCTCACTGAACATCCTGCTGGGGATGTGAGTCCGTCCTGGTCGCCCGATGGTAAGTTCATCGTGTTCACAAGTTTCCGAAATAAGAGTTTAGACCTCTATAGGATAGAGATTGCAACTCGAAAGGTTCGGAGGCTGACAAGTAAAAATTTATCATCCGCCCCGGATTGGTCCCCGGATGGAAGGTCTATTGTCTACGAACACACGCTTCGGGGGCGCGGGCGACATATCTATGTCATGAATGCCGATGGTAGTCACCAGCGGCAGCTCCTCCGCCGGCTCAGGCAGCCGCAATTTGGAGACAAAACGATTTTCAGTTTCAGTCCGCGGTGGTCTCCGGACAGTGAATACGTGCTTTATATTGAAGGGATACTTGAACCAGATATCACCCGGATTGCGAATTACGTGATTGTGGTTGACAAACACGGACGGACCCCGAAAGTTCTCAATATCCCCCCGAAATGGAAAGTGGATGTTGTCTGTTGGACAGATAATGGGGAAGCAATCCTTTTCGCCGCGGTACCAAACGGTCTTACCAACAAGATTGACATTTTCGATATCTATAAATATCGGCTGAGCGACGGGAAGATAACAAATATCAGCAATCATCCGAGTGATAACTGGGGCATGGATTGGACTCCCCATCGCGGGCTATCTGTTTCCGCAGGAGCGCGATTGACCACACAATGGGGACAAATAAAAGCTGCCTCTGAGCGTAACACGCCTCACGCCCCATCTCATTAGCAGTGTGGTGGTTGTGAGTATCCTACTGAAAACTGCCGATCGTTCCCCAAAATATCGGAAACGTGCCTCCTCGGAAAACGCCTTCTCCGAAAGGAGTTCGGTGTGAAGTCCGAATAAAGTTAACGGTGCCGGATTGGATTGTGTTTTAGTGATTTACATAGAGACAGAAGACGTATTATACTAAATCACGTCTCCTAAAGAACGCCTCTCTATAATGATGTGAGGCCCTTAGGTTCACACCTTATGTAACACAACAAAGGGAAGATGTGTTGCGCTCCGTAGCACTCCTAAAAAAATGAAATGTCAATGTGTCAGATGATTGCGAGTGTTTGTATTCTTGCAGTAGGATTTCTGACAGTGGCACTATTTGTTCCAGAGGCAGAGGGACACCCGTATGAAGTTTGGTATCATTACCACTATTACCATTGTGCAGAATGGGATGGAATGTATCACACGTATTGTGGCGGCAGACTGGTTATAACTTTACGTTCCTGGGCGCCTCCTGGACACCCCAATCTTTCCGATCCGAATCACATCGCTCACGGTCAAAGCACAAGACCTGATGTCAATACCTCGTCTCTTGAAAGGGGCACATCTTGTAGCCAATGCACTTACTCTTAAAAGCAGTAGGGGCTCGGAATGTTCTGTTTCACCCCTCTCAAAAGAATAGGAGTTCAAATGCCAAAGTCCTTTTACTTCCCCTTTGCTTTTGTTGTTCTACTCATTGGGACGTTCCTCTCTACAGAAATCATCTATCGGAAAAAGATACAAGACCTTCCGCGGGCACCCGTAGAAACATCTGCAGTCCAACAAAATGTCCCCGCTCCTATTTTAGACGACTTCAGGAAAAGCACCGAAACCGCAGCACTCTCCGAGAGCGCGGAGACGGATTTTCCTGTAGAGACTTTTGAGATGGCGGACAACACAGATGGAGAGAGTCCGACTGCCGCTTTCAATCAAAAAGTGGAGACACCCCCGCCGCCAGTTCCCGATTGGCGAAACGATGACGAAGTGACTCCCGCTCCGAAAGGCGACCCGTGGCACCCAGAAGAGATGAGTCTGAAATTTAAGGACTGGGACGCTCTCACTCACGATGAGCAGCTCAGTATCGCACACAAACACCTGCTCAAAGAATTTGGAGACATCCCCGAAGTGCGGACGATCATCGCCTTCGATCAAAAACCGAAACATCTCCCAACGACGATCGACATGGCGATCGCTCACACGGCAGCGTGTCTTGCCCTGTGGCCAGATGAGCGTACCCGTCAATGCCTCAGTGACCTGAAAGAACTCAAAGCGAATGGGTTTAAAGAATTTCCCGGTGCGAAATAGCAAAAATTGTCAAGCTTTCGGACATTTCGGTTCAGAACAATGACCACAGAAGAATACTCAGTCTCCGAAATAGGAGGTTTGGAAGTCTACAAGTAAATCGTAGGCTTCCTTTATTTTTTTTCTCTTCGGTTTTGGGACAATGCGGGCTATCTGTTTCCACAGGGGCGCGACTGACGACACAATGGGGACAAATAAAGGCTGCGCCCATTACTCCGTCTCATTAGCAGTGTGATGGTTGTGGGTATAACCTAAGTTGCCACTTCTGTAGCATAACCTGTTAGGTTGTGCATCTTCGGGACGAAAATGACATGGAGTCCCCCCAATCTTTCGTAAAAATGAAGGATTTTCGCTGAAAAAGAGCGTCCGTGGATATGAAATCATAGAGGTAGCAACTTGGGTTAGTATCCTGTCAGAACCGCCCAACGTTTCCCAAAATAACGGATTAAGCGTGTCGGGGCCCCATCGCAAGGGTAGGATCGTCCCCAAGGTTTTCAAGGAGCCATCCACGGAGCGGCACATCGTCCTCGGAAGGAACGTAGCGTCCATTGTTTCGGGTAGCGGAGCCGAGGAGCTGCCGTCGAATCGCATCGCACCGTTCATACAGGGGTTCGACCGTCATCTCGTCTTTGGGACGGATCCAACGGTAGCCGTAACCATAGAAGAGTGCCTTCCGAGTGATCTGCGAGTTGTTTGGACTCCGCGAGTGCCAGAGCCGTCTATCGAACAGGACAGCGGTTCCAGGTTCCACACAGACCGGCATCGCATCGTCAGGCACATCGTCTGCGGTGGCTTCGCGTGGATCTCGACTGATTTCCGAGAGTGGAACTTCCATATCCGACTTCAGATGACTACCGGGACGGATATAGAAGTTCCCGCGTCCCGATTCAGAGACATCGGTGAGAAAATATGCCACTTTCAGGGACAAACGCGGTCGTGGATGGGTTTCCAACTCGATGTTAACGCGTCCGCTGTCTTGGTGCCATTCCAGCCATCCTTCACCCTCTTCTGCATCGGGCGCGGCTGGGGGTTTAACGTGCATGTGAGCGTGGTATAGGTAGATATTCCACCCCAAAATTCCCCAAACTTTCGGTAACGTCGTCGGTAAATCAACGAGGTTCAGGAGCGCGTCGTCGGCACCTAAGAAGTCCGACCAACCCCAGTGTGAGCCAGGCTTTGCTCTACCTGAAGCGAGTGCTTTGTTGTGCAAGGTGTCCACGGCGTGTAAGAGTTGTTCCCGAATTTCAGTGGAGAGGGCATTTGGCACGTATAGATAACCATTTTTCTCGAAGTGCGTGCGCTCCTTTTCTGTAATCAGGTGCGGAAGATACTTCTCAGGCGAAGCTTCCATTCCCATCTTAAGAATTTCTTGCATGGTAAATTCTCCTTGGCTGTGCCATTGCTTCTTGTAACGAACTGGACGCGTCTATGAGAACGCGGGCGGGATTACCGAACAAACTCCGCGAGAAATTCGCGTGAGCGGCGCAGACCGTCCGATTCTGCTTCCCACGTTCGCCAATACCGATAATCTTCAAGTTCTACGCTGACGATACCATCAAAACCTTCGTCCTCTAAGCGTTGAACCACTCTCAGCCAATCCACTATCCCGTCGCCAGGGATGGTATAACGCCACCAGTCTTCACCGAAGCCTTTTGCAGATTGAAGGCTCGGCCCTAAATTGCCGTGTAGATAGAGTGCCTCTTCGTCGAAGGCGGTGTCCTTCCCATGGACGTGTTTGACATACGGCGCGAATTCGTTCAAGGCTCGTAGGTAGTCGATACCGATTCTGACGAGGTGTGATGGATCGTAGTTGAGGCCTAATCCCGGGGATGAACACTCCGCGAACATTGCACGCCACATCTCCGGTGTGCAACCGAGTGCAGGATAGGCAGGACCGGGACCGGGCCATCCCTCTACCGCAATAGTTACACCTTTAGAGGCAGCAAATTCAGCGATAGGTGGGATGGTTCGCTTCCAAATCTCAAAGTTTTCCGCTCTGCCGAGGCTGGCATCTTCTGGGACGAAGACGCAGAACATAATATGAACGTCGTTGTCAGCGGCGGCTTCGATGGCAGCTTTTGCTGCTGAAGCACCGGCTCTCTGTTTAGATTTTTTTCCGCTGAGGAGATCACTGACCCCCGGGAGATCTGCTGTGCCAATCACGAGACCAGCATCTCTCGCGGTTTGGACAATTTCGGGAGTTGTTTCTCCAATATCAACGGCTTCAAACCCGTTATCCGCACACCACTTACAGAAATCTGCGAATGGCAATTGGCGGGCTGTGCCGGGAATTCGTAATCCTATCTTCATGTTTTAACTGTGATCCTCTGAGCATCGCTCGACGATATTTTGCGATGGTTTCTGGTTAAGTCAGGTATAATTAGCAGTGAACAGTCAGCAATCGGTCCAAAGATTTCCCGTGAACCCAAAACACAAGCCTGCAACATCGGAGCAGGCGAGTCTTGAGAAAAACGCGTCAAAATTTTAAACGTCCGTGATGACTCCGCAAGGTAAAATTAAAATCCCATCAATCCGCAGCAGCGGCGGCATACGGGCATGGGGCCATCATTACTCACGGACTGCCGAAATTTCATCGCCTTCTGGTTGTTCCACATATCTATAACCTTGTCTGTTTTGATATTGCCGATGGTGTAATCGTGGTAATCGCGACAGAGACTAACATCCCCATTGCTATCGATTTCCATCGTCATGTAGATACTAACACACTGGTTGTAACCGAAAGTTTGATTGTGATCTGTATAATAACGTTGGATCTCGCCGCGCGAGTCTAACCGTGGCATCATAATAGGCGGGCAACGTTTCTGCTCGTTGGAGATGCTTTCCATCTCCTCAAAGCGATCCAAGATGACACCGTGATCGAAGTCTTTCCATGTGCCTATCCAACCGTAGTGCGTTTGCGGTTTGAATCCGAAACGTTTCTCGAAATCTTCGGTGTGCTCCTGCGCCGATTGCGAATCTATCCACCACGTCAAATAGAAGATTTGTGCGTCAGCGTGTTGGCTGGTAAATTTATAGAGGTCTACGACGACATCAATGTTATACATCGTGACGCAGCTCAACGGGATGATGTAGGGAAATGCGATATTTCGCTTCTCTTTCTCGGCACTGAGTGTTTCCAGAGCGGCTTTGACATCCTTGAAGTTGTCATAGTTTTCAGAAACACCCGGACGCTGCGTATTGTGAATCTCTTCATTCGGTCCATCGACACTCAGGTAGATAATTTTGCAGGTTTCCAAAATGTCGTCGGCGCGTCTTGCAATGTTGGTCGCGTTGCTAACAAGTGAGATCGGCATTCCGCGATCTTTGATGTAGTGCATCAATTCAATGATTCCGGGGTAAAGCATGGGTTCACCACCCCAGATGTACCAGACCGGGGACCAGCCTTGATCGACAATCTGATCGACCAGGTTCTTATAGATTTCAACAGGAACTTCGCGTTGTTTGAGCTCTTTGAGGGATTGTCCGAGAAGGTAACCGTTATCGCCCCATTGTCCACAAGAGTGGCAGCGAAGATTGCACATATCGGTAATGCGGAGGCTTACCAGTTGGATAGCGTCGCCTTTGCCGTGTTTCGCACCGAGTGGGTGTCGCCAATTGAAGCTTTCCTTGGCGAGTTGGTAGCGCATGAACTTCCGCGAAGTTCCCCAATCCTCCGATATGGCGGTAGCAAGTTCATTGACGAGAAACCTTGATGAAATTCGACTTCGTAGTGCCATCAATTCTCCTTTCTTTTTAAGAGTGCTGTAGGAGGTTACGATTCGTCTTCGGGTTTGACCAACCTAAGTGCCGCAGAATTCATACAGTAACGTTTACCTGTCGGCGGCGGTCCGTCGTTGAAAACGTGTCCGAGGTGTGCATCACACCGGCTACAGATGACTTCAGTACGTGGCATGAAAAAGATACTGAAATCCGATTTCGTCTCAATGGATTCCGGGGAGACAGCCTCCCAAAAACTGGGCCACCCCGTTCCTGAATCGTACTTGGTATCTGAACTAAAGAGTGGACTTCCGCAACAGATACAGTGGTAAGTCCCTTGCTCCTTGCAGTCGTGGTATTGCCCTGTAAAGGCGCGTTCTGTCCCTTTCTTCCGAGTTACCTGATATTCTTCTTGTGAGAGTTGTTCTTTCCATTCTTTTTCTGGTTTAATAACTTTTTCGGTTGCCTCCATTTTTCACTCCTCTCATGAATGTAGTCGGTTCCCTGCATCAGTATTGTATTACATTAAGAAAAAAAACGCAATTCTGTTTTGAAGCTTAACCAGAGGCTACGGAATCTACTATAATCGGATACCTGAGCATCAGCGAATCGGAGCGCAGTCCAAGATCCCCATAAATTAAGAATTCTGTTTTGGTTTCACATTCCCTAAAACTCGACATTTCGTCGCAGACAGAATTTCATATCGCACGCCACCCCAAGTGATTTTGCGCTGAAAGATTGCATAGAGAGCATTGATGCCTCCCAGGAGCACTGAAATTGAAGCGACATAAGAGGTTATACTGATTGTTTCCCGCATCTTGGGCATTTCGCGGACCCATTGCGGCAAGTTTTTGGTGTAGAGCCTGTAGCCAAATGCCTCCAGGAAGGGAATGAGGACAATCGGTAGTAATCCTTCACGATAAAATAAAAACGGAATCACTCCGAATACACAGAGACCCTTCGGTAGAAGCACAATGAGGCTCACGAACCATTGCTTCCAAAGTCCCATGTGAAGCGTCATAATCATCTGGCGGTTGGTAAATTCGACGATTTGGTGCCATGTGCGATTAGCAGTGCGCGTGATGGCTACGCAGTCTGGGACAAAATGTACCTTGTGCTTAACGTCTCGCATTGCAAGCGTGGTATTGTGATCTTCGATGGTTGCCTCTTCCCAACGTTGAAGGATGTGTGCCTTCTCAAGCATCTCGCGGCGGAACGCGTTAGAGCCTCCCCACACCATTGAGAGCCGATGGTCACCTTGGAAACTCATCTGGAAGTTGACCCAGATGGCTTCTACAAGAGAAGCGATGTTCCATGTTTGCGGGAAATAGAACCGCCCGCCGACGGTCGTTCCTATATCCTGTTCTTGGAGTGGGTTCACAAGCAGTGTTAACCAATCCTCTCGGATAGCGACATCGGCATCTACAAATGCAATGACTTCGATATCGTCCGGGAGTTTTTCTATCGCCGTCATGAGGTTCTGCACCTTTTGTGACCGTGGGAGATTGTTTTCAACAATATTTGGTGCAAGCAGCACGTGGACATACGAGTGTGCCTCAGCAATTTCACACAAGTGTGGGTAAGAGACATCGTGGCCTACATCTGCTTTTTCATGTGTGACGAAGAAGATTTCATACTCGCCCGCGTAATATTGGTGCAGAAGTCCTTTCGCATGCTCTGCTGTGTCCGCATCCCATCCGTAATGCGGTGCGATGATTGCTACTTTTGGCGTGTAAGCAGGTCGATCCGCTCTACGTTCGCGCCGCGCATACCGAAAGGATCGGCCAATGATGAAGAGTTCGACAATCAAAAAAAAATAAGCGGTTGCGATAATGTAGGTCTGCATAACTTCAAGTTATCTACTACCCGGAGTTCGAAGCAGCGCAAGTGTTGTTTTCAGTTTTGGAACGAGTTCTGCATTGAGTAAGAAGATTAAATTCGGCTCATGTTGAAGCCGGGCGTAAAAATGTCCAGAAGCTTCTACCGGGTTTCCGACTTGTACCGTGTAGACCTTCTGATTTCGCAATTCGACGGTAATTTGGATCTGTGGCGTGCGAAAACCCGTGATCGCATCGGTCAGTGCGGGTTCGTTCTGGACATAAGCGGCTGCCATCAGATCGTCGAGTTCATAGATGATAGCGTTAACTTCTGCATTGTTCGCCTCTTCTTTCACCGGCGCGGTGAGTCGCCAGTTGGTCCCGAGGCGTTGACAAGTCAGTGATTCTTCTCCATGTAGCAACGTGAGCCGAACGGCGTCATCGATATGGAAATTGAGAACCTGTTTATCTCTTAACCATGCCGCACCGAGCGCAATCTTGTCTATTAAGGTGCGTTCAACACGTGCGACTTGATCCGACTGCTCGGCTTTAACGTAGAAGGTTCCGTCTGTGGTGTCGTTCCCAATAATTAGTATCGCTGGTGTTTCTTCACCACGTTGTGTGAAAGTTACCTTAATTGACGGTGGATCTAAGCCGTAGGACGCAAGGTTTAAGACAGGATCCTCAACGAAAGCCGCCGCTTCGAGGGAATCTACACCGAAAAGCAGATCGTCCACGGCTTTCGCGTCTGCCCGTACGGACTCGGTTACCCCGCCTCTGCCTGTCGGTATTTGCAATTCCCATGTGTTGTTATCATAGTTCTTCGTACAGACAGTTATCTGCTTGTTCTGCGCGATTTCAATGCGAATTGTATCGGTGCGTTGAAAGTCAATAATCCTTTTATCGCGCAAGTCAAAAACAGATTTGTTGAGGCGTGTATACATGGCATCGCGAACAGTGTAGATGGCTTGCTGGTGAACGGATTTGACATAGACGCTTCTTTGCGTCCCATTTTCTGCAAGGCCTTCTGATCCGATGTCAAGTGCATAGGTGTTACTTCCATCTATGAGTTTTATCTGGATGCGCGGGCTATCTAACCCAGACTTTTCTAATCGCGCTGGGGTACTCGCGTCTGCTTGGTCTGCTTCGAATGTTGACACTTGCAATGCCCGCAATTCCGAAAGAAGCCCCTCAATCTCTTGGGAGTCAGCTTTTGTTTCGATGGGGTGCGTGACGAACCATATCCCATTTCGCTTTTCGCAGTGAACGCTGCTTAGCTCGGAGGCTTTCTCTGCATCTCTAGACGCAAGTTCAATATGGGACACAGTTTCCGTGTTGAACTTCATAACCGACTGGTCGCGGAGATCTGTCGGGGATTTCGTCAGATCGTCAAGAGCACTGGATTCTATCAGAAAGATATGTGCTTCGGATTTCTCTTTGACATAGACGGAAAAGTTGATTGCTTTCTTACCAATGAGAAAGGTGGTTACCCCCGGTGATCCCTGCTCTGTCCAAAGTGAGAGTGTAATGCTTGGTGTATCCAATCCATACTGTGTCAGTTCCGGCACCTCAAACGTCTGTTTGACGCGTTTATTGAGGATGTCATCTAACATTTGGTTCACTTTTTCACTGTCCGCCTCTGCCTGAAATGGGCTTTTGAGTTGCCAATTACCCATTGTGTCTTTTGCGAATTTCAGATTCTGATATGCCGCGTCCGCGAACATGATTTCCACTTGTTGAACCTGTTCTCTCGTGATACCATAAACCTTGTGGATCCGCGGCTTTTCGCTTGTGGCTGTATCCTCTGGCGATCGCTGAAAAAATAGAAAATACGCCCCCGCAATACCTACGAGGAGAACGATAATGATAAGGGTTGTCCTGAAATTCACGCGTCCTCTCCTTTACGCCGTTGCCACCAAACGATGAGCCCAGCGATAAAGACGATTGAAGGTATGAGGAAGACGGACGTTATTTGCACGAAACGAATGTCGTGAACGCGCATTTGACGCAACGTTTGCCCTTGTAAGTCGATGGGACGGATCGCTATGAGATCCTCTTCTAATGTCAGCCAATTGATTGTAGATAAAAATAGGTCGCGATTCGCCTCTCGAAAAGCGGCATTCATCGCGAAATCTGAGTCCCCAAAAACCACGATTCGGGTCGGGCTATGTGAGGTGTTCTCATCGCTATTTTCCTCGGTTTTCTGCTCAGCGGCGACAGCAATGGATACCGGTGGCGGTGTGTCTGCACCCGGTGTATACGTAAACGTTCCGCTAAAAGTGCCATCGGTGCCGCGCTGCCTTTCGCCCCAGCTGTCGTCTGTTCCACCAACAGTTTTGGCAAGCGATTTGACGCTGAGGTTCGAGGCTCCGTCTGCTATAGGTGTGACGGAACGAGTCACTGGGAATGCAACCGGATCTCTCATGGCACGTGTAATCTCGTGCAATTCAAATCCTGGGACCGGTGCGCGGGGTCCGAACAGTGGAACGAATTGGGTTTCATCGATAACGAGATCGTTTCCTATCGCAATTCCCCACCTCTTCATCAGTCCAACGAGTCCTCTATTGACATCTTCTGCGGAGGTTACCGATGGATCGAGCATCAGGAACAATTTTCCGCTACGTTTCAAGTATTTCGCCACGATGTTAATTTCATTGGCGGTTAAAGGGGTTTTTGGCCCGGCAATAACAAGTAACTCACAATCTGCTGGAATATCAGGCTCCGTCAGGAGCGAGAGCGAAAACGCAGCGTAGTTCTGGTTCTCTAACTCTGTCAAGACTTCGCTATACCCCTCGTTGCTGGGGTCAGTGATTTCATGCTCTTTGTGGCCCACAAGAAAGTAGACTTTTTTCGTTTCATCTCGGATGAGTTTAAGAATCGCGCTCGTGAATTTCTGTTCCTCAACACTGGTAACTTGTTCGTACCGGTCTTGACTGTCAAAAATGATGGTTCCATCGTATCGGAGTTGATACTTGTCGCGAAGTTGGAGGTCGATGTAAGGATTTTTAAATGAAATGGTTAAAAATTGAGTCTCACGCTCGTACAATTCTAACATATCTCTGGCGCGAGCAGCTGACTGTGAGGTGTCATCACTGAAAAACGCTATTACCTGAACTTCCTTTTTGAGATCTTTGAGAACGGTCCTCGTTTGTTCCGAAAGCGTATAAAGCTGCAATTTCGTTAAATCCGCTTTTTTATCGAACTGCTGGACAATAATAGCATTGATAAAAACCAGAATGCCGATAACCCCAACGATACTCAGAGCAACGTTAGCTCCATAACGCGCTTGACGACTGATGAAGAAGTTCATGAAGTCCGCAAATCGCAAACGTGCGAAAATGGCGAGTGAAACAAGCGCGAGAAGGAGACATATCCAAAAAACGAGCCTCGCTTGAAAGATCCAACTGGCGCTCGCAATGAAACTGAAAATTAGTGTTAGAAAACCGAGGAGCGGCCCTGTAACCCTTTTGTTGGCTTCCATGCTCTATCTCCACTTTGATGATTCAATGGACTTGAACGTCGCAAATAAACAGACACATGTGAAACTGACGTAATAAACAACATCTTTTAAAAGGATGATACCGCGTGCGAAATCTCGATAGTGTTCAGGGAGCGATAGGTAACTCAGGGCTTTCGCTATCGGTCCGCCGCGGGCTGAGAGCGAACCGATCACCCATAATGTTATGAGGATGCCGAAACTCGTCAACGCCGCGACGAGTTGGTTTTTACACATCGACGACATCAGCAAGCCTAATGCCAGAAAGGAGGAACTGATAAGGACGATACCGAGATACCCACTGATCAGGATCCCACTGTCCAAATAACCGAAACGTTGGGTGAGGAGTGGAAACAGGAGGGTCAAGCCAAGCATAATAAGCACCAGGGTGCAGCTCGCCAAAAATTTGCCCAGTACGACTTGACCATCTGTGATTGGGGAAGTGAGGAGTAACTCAATCGTTCCCGATTTCCGCTCTTCTGCAAAGAGTTTCATTGTCAATACTGGCGTGAAAAAGAGTAAGACAATCGCCATGTTACCGAAGAGTGTTTCCATCACGTATCCACTGGTTCCGCCGCCGTTGCTTGCACTAATAATCAAGATGGAGAACAGGAAACCCGAAATCGCTGTAAAGACAAAACAGACGAAATAGGCGATCGGTGAAACGAAATAGGTATAGAGTTCTTTTGTGCAAACGGCAAAAATATTTCTCATTATTTTTAATTGCTATAAGTAGTTTTGGGATTGGTTAAATTTAATTTCACGTTTTATTTTCCAAATAGGTTATATTGGTGTGGCGTTTGTCGTATGAGATTCATCATGTGATCTCTTGCCCAACTTACGGCGGACCGAATATCTATCAGTTGTGCTTTTTTTATAAGTTTCTCTCTCTTATTCTGCCTACGAAGTCCGTCAAGTGTCATTGTATTTGACTTCGTAGAGTTACACGGCTGACAGAGAATAGAACGATTGTCAATAGAGTTGGTGCCGCCACTGCTTTTTGGATTGATGTGGTCAAGGTGTAGGTACCGTTCATCTTTATCCGGTGGCTGAAAACCGCAACCCCAACATTCTACGCCAAATTGATTGATAAGAATTTCCTTCATTGTGGCATGTGTCAGTAGATTTTCGGGCTCAGCAACATAGACGTTTGGTAACTCAGGCGCGGTTTCCTCACTTTTATCTGTGCGTGTCGGAGGTTTAGTTTGGTAATGGACTTCGTATTTCGCAGTCTGTTTATCAAGAAAGTCTTTTGTCCAATTTGAGTCTTTTGCAAGTTCCTCAAGGCGTTTACGTTCTTTTTTCGATACTCCCATCAAACGGGTGATGATATGAAAACGTGCATCCGCTCGTCTATCAATGCCAATCCAACGACGATTAAGATCCTTTGCTGCTATAATTGTTGTTGCACATCCACAAAATGGATCTAATACAAGGTCACCCTCGTTACTACTTGCTTTGATGATGCGCTCATAGAGGACAAGTGGTTTTTGATCAGGAGCACCTGTTTTCTCTTTTGCTTGTGAGTTAAGTTGCTGAAACTGTTTTTCTTGTATATAAGTCCAAACGTCGCCACAAGTCTGTCCTTCGTCTAAGTAATAACGTTTCCCTTGTCCGTTTACGTCATAGGCACGCCCTTGCTCGTCAATCTTATTATATCTGGCAGGATTAACTACAGGTTTTGCTTGACGGTTAAAGTAGGATTTTGAAGATTTAGTATAAAAGTAGATGCTATCATGCTTTCGCTTAAATGCGGTTCTTGGACCAGTCCCAGCTTGGTAATGCCATATAATTTCATTTTTAAAGTTCTTTTTACCGAAGATTGCATCTAAACACATTTTGATGTAGTGGCTGGCAGTCGGATCACAATGTAAGTAGAGGCTGCCCGTGGTTTTCAGTATCCGGTGCATTTCAAGCAATCGAACGCTGAGGAAGCAGAGGAATGCTGCGGTGTCTTGGCCTTGGCACTGTTTTGCAGCATCAATTGCATAATAGAGTGCCTTATGGTTGTCCTTAATTTCTTCAAGCCATTTCGGATGTACTTCGTTCCACTTCCACTGATCTGGCAAAATACCAGTATCGCCCCATTTCCACTTATCAACATAGAATCCTGCGGAACTGGCACGGTTACGTTTCGTGTTAAACGGTGGGTCAGTAGCAATAAGGTCTACAGTTTCGGAATTCATACCACGCAGCACAAGTAAGTTATCCATTTCATAAAGCGTATTGTCCAAAAAATTCTGTGTCATTCAAAACAACCTTTCATAATCGCATAGATTCGTTAACAAACTTTGTACAACAGAATTAAAACAAGACAACCCCTTATTTTTACCGGGTTTATCACACTTTTTCACAAATTTTTTACAATCCCGAAACTACTTATTGCGTTTTTAGTTGAGTCGCCAAACGTAAAAATGAGCAATTAGAACGTTAGCGGTTTTCTCTTAAGATCCGCACGCGCCGTTGTTGCGTGCTGCTGGCATTGATTGATTTTTCTATCAACCTCTCGCAAATTGTTTTCGTACCTTTCCAACAAAGAAGGGACCGAGGGATTCAATGTATTTGGTGGTCTGTTCCGTTTGGCGCATATCCTGTATCAAACGCGATAAGGGATGTAAATCGGGACCGACCAATCCGATAACGAATTCATTGTCTTTTGTGTCTAATCCGAAGCATGCAAGTCGGATGTCACTGGCGTATCCACCCGCGGCGTAACTGCGACCCAGCAACGCGTGTTCGCCTAAGATTCGACCGCGCTCACGGTATTCAAGACGATAGAACTCAGGTTTTCTGCGCAGTGGATACCAAATCGCCCACGGAAACTCAGGATTGAGAACGTTTTGGAGCGGTCTATTGAGGAGCCATTCTTCCAAATTGGGTTCTCTCCCGCTTGAATAGGTTCGGCCTGTCATGGTCATTTCTGGACGATATGAGAGTTTGAGCGAGCCTTGTGCTTTTACGAGTAGGGTTCGAGACTCCGCCATTAACACCGCTGGATCTTCTGCAATGAGAAGCACACCGTTCCCTGTTGGATGGTTTAAATCGTCATATAGGACTGCCTGTAGACTTCCCTCATCAATTATTTTAACGATGCGGCTCTGGTCGAAACATTTCTTAAAGACATGGATTTGAAAGTACAGACGGCGGTCGCTAACCTGTGGTTTTCCATCGATGGGCGCGCCGACTTCTCGGATATCCGGTGCTTCAGGACGTTGCGGCTTGTTCTGTTCAGTGTTCATAATTTTTGATGATGACTTTCCGCTTTCTGGATGATGACTATTTTTGCTGATTGTTGACTGCCATGTTCAACGTTTTGTGGTGTACGATTCGCGAATCCACTCTTCGAGTACCTGATCTGGATTTTCCAAAACAGCCTTTGGGAAGGTGAATGAGGATTGTCCTGTGTTCTGCTTAATTAGGTTTAACCCATGTTGGTAGCTTCCCAGGAGTTGGTCACAGACTTGTTGGACTGTCTGTTCGCCTGCAATCGCACGTTCACAAATAAGCTCAGTTGCTTCCTCGTCGAACTGAATTTGTAATTGGTGTTCTGCATAGAACTGAGCTTCGTAGCGACGGATCCGCTCACACATCACGGTACTGCGGTTGTAGTCAGGATCTTCGGTTATCCGCTTGAGTTCGGCATCAGGAGCATCGACAACTTCAGCAGTGACAACAAATTCCTCAACCCCAGTGGACGGAAGTTCAAATTTATAATTCCGCAAAACCTTTTCGCAGACTGTCATTAAGGCACGCGCACCTGTTTTTTGTTCAATAGCTTTTTCGGCGATTCGTCGTAGGCCACAGTCCGAAAACAGAGTCGTGATGCCGTAGGCGCGAAAGGCGTTTTCATATTGCCGGATAATGGAACCTTCAGAATGTTTCAGGATATAGAAGAGGTCATCAACACCGAGTTCTGTGCAAATGACGTGTACCGGGAGTCTGCCAATAAACTCAGGCTCAAAGCCGAAGTCGATGAAGTCTTTCGGTGTAACGTTCTCGAAATACCCTGCTGTCTCGTCGGTTCGGCTGACAATCTCAGCGTTGAAACCAATTTTGCTTTGATGCATACGTTTCTTAATAATATCTGTCATACCGGTGAACGCGCCGCTAATGATAAAGAGGATGTGCCGTGTGTTAATGACCTCTTTTTCCACTTTACCCTGTTTCTGAAATTCCATCGCGGCACGCATCTGTGAGGCGACATCGTTTCCGCTACGGAGATCGACTTCGGTTTCCTCCATCAATTTAAGGAGCCCGATCTGCACACCACGCCCGCTCACATCACGTCCGATGATATTTGGGGGTGTCGCGATTTTGTCGGCTTCGTCGAGATAGATGATGCCGTATTGCGCCAATTCGAGGTTGTCCTCGGCTTGGGTTACCAATTCACGGATGAGATCGTCAACGTTCGCACCGACGTACCCGGTTTCACTGAATCGAGTCGCATCTGCCTTGACAAACGGCACGCCGATGAGCTTGGCGATATGCCGGATGAGATATGTCTTGCCGACTCCGGTTGGGCCGAGCATAACGATGTTTTGCTTGGAGTAATCAGCATCGGCGGCAGTTGGATTTTCGTGGCATTCCCGGACGTGATTATAGTGGTCACAGACAGCGATAGCGAGTGCCTTCTTTGCCTCGTCCTGTTTAATCACGTATCGGTCAAGGTATTGCTTAATTTCCTTGGGTTTGAGGTCAAACTTCAGATCGAAGGTTTTTTTTGGCTCAGGTCCTTCTTCTTCCGCTTCAGGCGAAGGTTCGCCGGCAGATGCGTTAATCAAACGGACACTGCCACCGTACTTTTGCTGTACGAATTCTTGGAATTCTTTTTCAATTTCTTCAGGTGTAGGTATCTTCTTATTTGTATTCATAGAGAAAAGCGTCGCCTCTATTATCTTCAGCCCCAGCGGGGCGGTATCTGTGTAGACAAGCGTCCATTGCAAAAATCGAACCCCAGAAGGGTGACATCCATCCAACCCTTTGGCGTTTTATAAACCTGTAATTTCCCGGCGGACAATTTCAGTACCAGCGACCATCGTTTTCAGTTTAGCAGCAGCCGCCCATCGTGCTGTTTGACTGAAACCGCAATCCGGCGTGATGGACAACTTTTCAGGACGCACATGCTTGAGGGCTTCTCTGAGCAGTGCTGCAACATCCTCCGGTGTTTCTACATAGTAGTTTTTGACATCAATGAGGCCAGCCGCGAGTTCTTTGTCGTTAGGAAATTCGCTCCACAATCCAATCTCTGCCATCTCTCTGTTGGCGAATTCCAGTGCCAGTTGATCGAAATTTGCGTCCAAAATGTAGGGAAAAAGTGGGCGATACGAACGTTTTCCAACGGCTCTGCCGCGGTAGTTACCGAAACAGATGTGCAGTCCAATCTTTGCCGTGATACCTTCAACAGTGTGATTAAAAAGTTTGACGAACTCTTCGGGTCTATCCGGGTAGACAGCATAAGAGGGCTCGTCTAACTGGATGAATTCTGCGCCAGCATCGACGAGTTCACAGAGTTCTGTATTGATAATCTCCGCACAGGCATAGGCGACTTCAAGGCGTTCTTTATAAATACCACCTGTCTGGATTCGTCCGGAGAGGGTGAAGGGACCCGGACACGTCACTTTGAGCGATTTCGTCGTTTCGTTCTTTGCGAATTCAAATTCTGCAAGGATACCGAGACCATCGGGAGCAGCAAGCGGAACAGAGGGCAACCATTTGCCACGTTGATCGTGTCCGTCGGGTCCCTGTGTTCTGGGTGCAGGAAGTTGTTCCAACCCCGTGAGCCGTTCATAGAAACCGAGCACGAAGTCTTGTCGGCGCATCTCACCTTCTGTAATGATGTCAACACCGGCGCGCTCTTGGTCAGAAATAGCGGCGCGAACGGCATCGTCAAAAGTTTCGTTTATATCAGTTTCGCCGAGTTCGCCGCGTCCGATTGCTTCTAAAGTCACACACAACCAACTTGGTGGCGCGTAACTTCCGATAGTGCTGGTGGGTATCAATATATCTGTCTCTTTCATAAGCCTCTTCTATTTTCCGTTGTTGTAGGAGCAACCTTCCGATCGCGACTATCTACCAAAATTTCTATCAGGAAAAGAGCATTTTCCGCATTCCAGCGGAGTGATATGTCTGTCTAACCCCCAACGTTTGCGTAGAAGAACGGCGGCATCGTCAAGGCGACGACATCGTCCTCTCCAGAAATTTCACGCGCCATCGCGAGGGCATCATCTAAGTTTCTCGCCCAGTCAACACCGAGTCGTTGTGCAACTCTCGGTTCCTTCGGACCGACGAGGATGACCTTCGCAAGATATTTCAATGGATACGTCGCCCAATACCAGACAGTGAACGGATGGAAACCGTGGTGCGCGAACCTGTTCCGATAGCAATCGATTAAATATTCGTCTTTTGCGTATTTTTCCTGAAACTTCTGTTGCATCTCAAAAGGCTCTGTCGTTTCGGCGAGAACTTCATCGTAAAACTGTTTATAGGCGACGTGATACTCTTCATGAAATATCTCATAGGTTGGGTTCATGATGATGACAACACCGTTCTTTTTGATGATGGGTTTATTATAGAACCAGTTGAAGACGTAACCCAAGATGTCGCTCACCACCAGCACAGGATTGATGCGCGCGTCAACAGCATAGGGACTCATATCGGGAAGTCCGAATACCAATGTGCTGAACTGGCGAGGGATGTCAATTGCCAATTGATCTTTCATTGATGTCAACGTTCGCTCGTGAACGGCATCAATGTCGCCTGCATTTATTTGTATCGGTTCGTAATCTGTCTGAACACTTTTGAGAATCTTGTAACGCAAGGCTTCGGGCAGCAATGATAAGGTCGCCGGTGTGAAGGTTTTCAGTACCTTCTCTGCGATGTTGCAGTCCGTGTTCGGTTTCCCCACGTAGCGTAGATGGAATGGATAGATCGCGCCGTTCATTGCCGCTTCGAGTACCAAGATAGGTGTCTCTTTCTGGATGAGACGGCTCATCCGTTCGATACAGGCGTGCATGTGCGAACCCTCGGGTTGCATTACGTGTGGGCTTTCCGATGTCATGTGCGGCGAATGGTGTGGCGCAATGGAGTTATATGTGCCGAGACCGACCGCGACGGACTTGTGACCACCGTTGAGCGGAATCTGTATCATATCAACGTAAATCACCAGATCGGATTCGAGGACTGCCTTATCCGTCTCAACAACCTCGTCTTTTTCTGTGTGTCCTACCTCAACAATCTGCTCTACGTCCTCAGCATCGAAGTTTCGAAGTTGATGCGGATAGAACTCGTCCATGATGTCTTTCCCGAGCATATAGGCTAGTTCATGCTCCTTCATCTTTCGGTGGAGTGCGACAGCACACATCAATTGGATGTTCTTTTTCTCCACGCCGTAGTTATAGAGCATCTTTAGGAGCGTCTCAATCATGATCTGCCGCATATCCGGCTTTTTCGTCAGTGGGAAAGGTTGGCAATTGTCGTCAAACAGGATGAGCACCTTTGAATTGCCGTTGACGAGCTCACGGAGAGGAGGCATCGCAAGCGGATTTTCAAAAGCACGCTGTGTGTGTTCACGCAGTGCGGCGCGCTTAATTCCCGGCAGGGGAGGTTTCGCGTAGTAGACCTCTGAGTTGTCCGGTAGTTTTGCGTTAATGAGATGATTTCCGAAATAAGTAAAATATTTCATTTAAACGGGATAAATCGCTTCTTGAGACAGTTTCAGTTGATGTTCTGTACGCCTTGCAATCACCTATGTATTTTAGCATAATTTATGGCAATGTGCAAGTATTTTATGAAATTACAAGGATTTTGGAGAAAACAGGTTATATAGGAAATTGAGCAAGTTTCGTGCCAGTTTAGGCTGCAGCCTCACTGACTTTCTTGACAAAAATTGCCCTAAATTGTGCAAATCTCGAAACAGATTGCACAATTTAGGGCAGTTTCAAATTTTCTATGTTTGATAGGGTTTTAACGGATAGATGTCCCGCTCGTAATGTGAAAAACGGCTCAAACCAAGTTATTACTGGATTCAAGCCGATTTAGAAAACGTCCGATATTTGCGTTTATCGGGCGTTTTTGATCCTTCCCCATGTCGTTGTGAGTTTAGTTTTAGGGTCTACGGGATAACTATCATCGCCGAAGAACTCAATTTCGCCAATCTGGAAGTATGCTCCAGCCGGGTTCGATGCGGTGTCAAAAGTGACATGCCGAAAAAACCGATACCCGGTTTTTTGAACGTCGTAATCTTCCCCCGCCTCAAACAGGACGACTTGCAGGCGCTGCTCCCAAAAACTATCCCCATCGTGAGCAAAGATCGTTGTAAAATCCTCGCCATCGTTCGATCCTTGAACCTCCCACACTGTAGGATCCCTCGGGGGAACATCGTTGGCTGAAGATACAGTGAAGTGTGTTAATGCGTACTGCTCCTCGAACTCAGCTGTCACGTGCAGACCTTCTTTCGGAATACCGCCCCCACGTCCGCAGCACCATTTGTCATTGCTGGGGCCAAGCCGGTTATCGAAGACGTTAAACGCAAATTCCCCGCCCCCAAACCCGGGTTCATCGTTGGCTGAGAAAGTGGCGTTGTAACCGTCATCTGATTCAGGTTCACCATCGTCTTCTGGGTCGGTGAGGTCACCGCCAAGCAGTGAATCCGTTCCTGTTCCCAAGACCTCCTCCGCCTGCGCCATGTGGCTCGTGCCGATAACACAATAGGCTATCATCAACACAAATCCTGCTAATACCAATATAATTTTCATGCCGTTCAACCTCCTATGAGTTGTTCAATGTTGAGTTTGTGATAAAGTGTATTGAGTTTTTGGGATGTTCCATGATGTATTCTTACGTGAGTTTGAAAAAAGTTAGTTGTTGCTGAGTATAGGGAAGCCCTTGCTTTGCTGAAGTTCAGAGAAGTTCAATGAGGGTTTGGTCTCTAAGAGT
>RKRR01000062.1 GCA_007571305.1 Candidatus Poribacteria bacterium
CAGGTCTCTTGCATCGTCAAAGTTTCCAATGCGGGCTCGGAAAAATCGGAGAAGTTCTTTGATATATCGGTTACAGAGGAGATTGCCGGCTACTTCACACCCCGTGAGGTATGCCGATACACGTTCACCATCGCTTGAGTTTTCCTTCACTGCCACCAAAACTCTATTTGGATTGGGAATATCCTGGTCTACAATGGTGTGGAAGTGACAAAACAGGGCGAAAAGGTTACATTAAATTTTCAATACATTTTTATCCGTAAGATTGGTCTTCATAAAACGCACAGCGTTGCGTGTTTTCTATGTTTATGCTATTAGGTGTTAAAATAGAATAAAAAACGCTAGTTTGAAAACATATTAGAAGTCTAAAGGAGAAGCACATTGAGCAGAAAAGCAACATATTCACGCAAAAAGAGCGGTTTTTACGGATATACCCCGTAAGTCTCTTGTCCGTGGGGGTATCCTTTGAGATGCGTCTCCCCTGAATATTTATCAAACTCACGTTACGTTAGCATTGTCCCGCAGGTCTCCTATAGAGCCTTGCGCCTCAGGCTTGACAATTTTCTTATCAGATGCTATTATTTTGAAAATTCACGTCCGTAAATGGAGTCATGCCATGGAAAAGAAACAGTTCAAAGTTAGAGCGGCACACTGTGATTATCGCGCAACGGAGGAGGAGATTTATCAAACACTCCGTCGTATCACCGATCCGCTCACCCGTGCTTGGAAACCGATTGAGACCGCCAAAAAGGTGGTTATGAAGTTTAATATGATGAAACCGGCGGAGCGCATTATCTACTTTGAGGGGCGCCGCCGAGAATTGGTAGACGATGCGGTTTGTCGCGCTGTGCTGCGATTAATCAAGGAACACACCACAGCACAACTGGTCGCTACCGATACGAACCCCTATACCCATGGGCATCGGATGCCCCCCGGTTTCAATTATGAATACCTTCTGAAGGAATTCGACGTACAGTTCGTCGATTCCAATCTGCCCCCGTTTCAGGTCTACGATGTCCCCGGCGGCGGTTCAATGTTCGACCGATATACACTGAGTTCGTGTTTTGACGAGGCGGACGCAGTCGTCTCTGTAGCGAAGATGAAAAACCACGCCTTCATGGGGATCACCTTGTGCACTAAAAACCTGTTCGGATTGCCACCGATGCTTCTTCCAGAAGGTCGGACACGCAGTTATTACCATCATCTCATCCGACTCTCCTACGTCCTTCCGGATCTGGCACTCATCACGAAGCCATGCCTGAATATCATTGATGCGTTGACAGGACAGTGGGGACGTGAATGGGGGGGTGTTGGCAGAATCTGTAACGCACTCATCGCGGGGGATCATCCGATCTCTACGGACACCGTTGGTATGCACCTGATGGGACACGACCCGCAGTCCGACTGGCCCACGCCTCCCTTCAAGCGCGATCGGAATCATATCCTTATCGCGGCACAGCGCGGATACGGTACTGTCAACTTAGATGAGATCGATTGGGAGAGCGAAGTCAAGGCACCGTTGGCAGAGTTTGATTCCGTGGAAACGGATACATCAGAAACGGTCGCTAATTGGAGGCGAACAACCTGTGAGCAGGGATTGGTCTACCTCGAAAACCAGAAGTACCTGATTGACCGGTATCGTAACAACTTCATCTATATGCAAGGTGGCGAAGTCGTTTGGAGCGGACCGGATCCATCAAATCTCGGCAGCCGTCGACAGTTGAGTGGGGAAAAGAAGGATAGCGCACTTTGGCTGAAACTCGTCGATGCTGAAGAGCATGAAGGCGAACGTTTCAACGTCTATGAAGAGTGTCTGAAACCCTTTGCGGCATAGTTTCTATCATGTGACGGCGAGGTTAAACATCTCGCCTACTGAAGGAGAGGGCAAAATGGGTATCACCGAAGCAGAAAAAAAGCAACTGGACGAACATGGATGCATTGTCATCTCAGATGTGCTTTCCGATGAAGAGATTCAGGTCTACAGAGCCGATATACTCCGATTAGCAGAAAAGGAAAAGCAGAATGGGTTGGCGCGTCAACATACCGATGGACATGGACAACACGTGCGTTGGTTAGTCAACAAAGGTGAGATGTACGAGAGACTTGTTGCGCGCCCCAAGGTGATGCCCTACTTTGAACATCTGCTCGGTCCCGATTACACGCTCAGCACTCTCACTTCTAACATTATCGATCCTGGCGCGCCGGATGGTGGCTACCACGTCGATAGCGTGCTGGGGTCGATGCCGGAGCCTCTCCCCAGTTTTCCGTTGGTCGCCAACAGTCTTTGGTTGCTCGACGATTTCACACCGGAGAACGGTGGCACTCGTCATGTGCCGGGCATTCACCTTCAGCGGAGCAAGCCACCTCCGGGTACAACTCACCATCCCAATGAAGTTCGGCTTTCCGCACCTAAGGGCTCCGTGTTCCTCTTTAACGGTGCAATCTGGCACTCCGCGGGTGCCAATAAAACCGATCGACAGCGCATTGCGTTAATCTGTTTCTGTTGTCGTTCTTTTGTCAAACCGATGTTCGATTTCGTGCATCACCTCAAGCCGGAGGTCGTCGAACGCGCCACCCCGACCATGCGCCGCATCTACGGTTTCGATTCCCAACCCCAACCTCCAGACCAGCCTATGCGATAATCCCATTTCGCTGAAACGGTCTCCTCCGAAAACACCCAATCAAAAACACTTACCTGTTAGCCTGGATATGCGTTTTGTTTGCGAAGGTTTTGGAAGAATGCACACATAGATTTTCCCAACTTCGTCAACAAAACTGTACCGTTAATCACAAATTTCACGTTAACAATTGCAATTGCTTATTGGGGTAAATCGATGAAGAGAAAGGAAGCATGCAATAAAGGATCGTTATCAGGGAACCGGGCCATTGCTTCCTGCAAGGAGATCCCATCATGACTATGATAAAGCTTCGTTGGCAAAAATGTATCAAGAACTCCCTCTGGTGCCAATTCAACGAAAAGCTCTTAAAGGATGATCGTCTTAAGGCACGGCTTGGTGACCGTAGTGTGGGTATCAGTGGTGTCTATATTATCTGGACGGAAATTGACAATAATCGCATCGTCATTAAAGTTGGAAGCGGAATTATCAGAGATAAATTATCAGCAGATCTCAAAAACCCTGAAATTCAGGCCTATAAACCTACACGATTGTATGTTACGTGGGCTTCTACCTTATCTGCAATTGGACCAGAAGAAATACAAAAAGGCATAGAGAAGTTCCTTGAAACCGTATTTAAGCCAAAGTTGGTTGAAAACTTATCTGATGTAGACCTGATACTTGTCAATCTGCCTCGATGGGACAAACCGGTGCCTCCACTATGAAGCGGAAAAGTAAAGCACCAGAGAACTACAAGTATATCCATGCATCTACCTATGTCACACCAAACCAATGGGGCAGTTCGATCGAAATACGAAAACAGCACCAAGGACATTTATAGTGAATTAGGACTTACGCCAGTTGTTCTTTTGTAGCATAACCTGTGAGGGTGTGCCACGAGAACATCTGTGTTTTTTTGAGATTCTCCCTCTCACAAGGCATCCTATGGTCAAAACTGCGTAAGTCCTGGTGAATAATAAAAATAGATAGCCCTTTCCTTCCCTTCATCCTAAAATTTATCACAAATATCCCTGAAACAACGTAGACATGGATCTGGCTATGTCCTGTCTACTTGTTTTCATTAGAGTTGGCATGTTATACTGATAGCACATTTACACTGTTTTTCCTCGAAAAAATGACCCATCCTGATAAATATTGACAGAAGATATCATGCCGAACCAACACGAAGATACAATTACAAAGGAACTCGTTAATATCCTCCGCAACATGCGTCATGGATGGAGGCTCGAAACCAAAGTTAATGCCTTCAAAGAAGATAACAGCGAACTGGACGCGCTCGTCACGGAACGCGGGAGAGAGCCCATCGGCATTGAAGCCAAGTTCGCCACCACGACAAATGCCAAAAATCTCATCAACCAGGCAGAAACAAGAATCCTCTATGAATTAGAAGCAGAATATCACACGACTACCGGAAAAACCCTTAACAACGTGATAGCGATCCTCTACCCTGAACGTTTTAAGACAATGCCGGGACAGGACATCCCGCAACACCTCCGCGACGCGGACGACCTACAGTATAAACTTGTCAACACTCTCAACAATACTTTCGCACACTTCCCTAAGAAGGGATGGACAGTCGGGACAGTTGCAGACATCGCGAACGCACTCATTGTTGGAGCACTCCCTACCTCGCACCTGGAACAAGCAGCACAGGAAATGGAACAAGACATCGACACTGCCGCCCGTCTCCTTGAAGATGCAATTACCGATCATCGTACCATCGGCACGAAAATTGAGGCGATCCTTCACCAAGAAGTCTTCTCTGCAGACGAAAATGGTGACGAAAAACTTGATATTCAAACCCTCCGTATGGCAGCCTTGATTATCACTGATGCGTTTGTGTTTCAAAGTTCACTCGCCGGGAAAGCAGAAATGGAATCTGTCCGCTCACTCCGCCAACTGCTGCCTACAATTGACTATGCCGATGTCATTGTCGACTGGAATACTATTCTCAAGGTGAACTATCGACCGATCTTTGCGGATGCACTTCGTCTCGTTGCGGCACTCGCTACTGATGATAGACTCGTCAAACCTGTCTTGACTATTCTCTGTGAGGCAGCCAAAAATTTAGTGGATACCGGCATCGCACAGATTCACGAACTCGCGGGTATCGTCTTCCAAAAATTGATCACCGACAGGAAATATGTTAAAGCGAACTACACGTTGCCAGAGAGCGCAGTGTTGCTATCAACCCTTGTGATGCCTGAACTACCGAAGGGAAACAGACTCCCAAAGGTAGCAGACTTTGCTTGTGGGACGGGCGCGCTCCTCAATGGGGTCTATCAGCGTATCTTGGCCCTCTACGAACAACGAGGTGGAAACGGTCGAAGTATTCACCAACACATGCTGGAGGAAAATATCGCGGGTGTGGACATTATGCCCAACGCGACACACTTGACAGCCGCTGCTCTCGCAAGTACCTACCCTGAGCAGAAAATCGGGAGCACACGGATTCTCACTGCCCCTTACGGCAAACAGGCTGACGGTTCTTACGCAGTCGGTTCACTTGAATTACTTGATGATGTGAAATTATTTGATACCGACGTAGAACAAATCGGGGGCAAAGAGAACACGGTGGTTCAACTCCAACGGGCTTATGAACACGGTGAATTTGATGTTGTTATTCAGAATCCACCGTTTACAAAGCATAGTGCTGATGCAAATACTAGTGTTTCGAAAATAGTTTTCCAAGGTAGTAGCCGCCCAGAAGAAGAAAAGAAAGCATTGCAAACAGCACTTAAGGCAAAGGATACGCGAGTTGCTCATGGCACCGCGGGACATAGTTCTCACTTCGTTGATTTGGCGGATCGAAAACTTAAGGTCTGCGGTATCATGGGGATTATCCTTCCTGTAACAATACTCGCGTCGGCATCAATGCAAAAGGTACGTGATATGTGGGCAACAGAATACCATAATGTATCAGTGATAACTATTGCCCGTGCTAACGTTAATGAATGTGCGTTCTCAGCAGATACGAAACTGGCAGAGTGCATAATAATCGCCACGAAAGGCATTGGTGATAACACTGGACAAGCAAAATTTGTATCATTGACACAACGTCCTAAGAGCGGTATAGAATCTATGGAGGTGGCTAACAGAATTATCCGAAGCGATCGTGAAGATGCTATTGAGATAGGCGAAAATCAGGTCGGTAAAGTAAGTAGAATGCCTATAGTTGTTGGATGTGCCTGGGGGGCAACACGTGTGAGATCATTGGAGCTCCTCCAGACTGCCCAACAACTTGCAAATTCTAAACTATCGTTGCCAAAGCATAATACTTTACTTTCAATTCCCATGGCGCGTGTGGAAGACACTGCTCTCGTTGGATATACAGAACCTACTATCAAGGGAAAAAATGGTGCTTTCACTATAGTTAAAGGGTATGAAGAGAACAGTGATGGTTATCCTACTTTGGGGAAAGCGAATTGTCGGCATCAACGTTCAATAGCTGCTATGCCAGACTCACGGCTAAAGGAAAAAAAAGGAAAGGAAGTCAAAGCACGAGATATTTTAGAGCGTAACAGTCGAGTTCATTATTACTTGTCTCCAACGTTTAGTGCCACCTCTGCTATAGCATCGTTTACCGAAGAGCCCAGTATTGGCGCATGCCTACTTACAAACGTAAAGTTCAATGACCTACGACGTGAAATAGCATGGACGCTTTGGTGTAATTCAACATTGGGTTTGCTTTGTCATTGGATGCAGGGAAGCAAACAACAACAAGGACGAGGTAGGTTAACACACACAACTTTAAAAACTATGCTAACTTTAGATGTTCATAGACTTTCTAACGAGGCGTTAAATAACGCAGAAACTGTTTTTGAAGGGTTAAAGTGTAAGCGTATGCTACCACTTAACGAGTGCGCCAGTGACCCGGTACGACACGAATTAGATGCTGCCCTGCTCACGGAGGTGTTAGGAATCACAGATAGCACTGTCAATCAGGGGATGCAGACCTTGCGGGAAATGCTCTGTGCGGAGCCGAGTATCCACGGGGCGAAGAAATCCACGTGTGACCTCGACGCAGAATTGGCGAAATTGAAACGGAAGGGGGAACCTTTTCCGAAGTGGTATCTGGATTGAATCTCTGAGAAAGCAGAAACCTCGCTACCACAAGAAATCTACTAAATTTGCGTAACGCTTTTAACGTATCCCAGCCATTGACCGCTTCAGCGTCCCCCACGTTACTGCAAGTTTTCCAGACGCGCCAACCACCAGAGCATCCCGCATATTCATCGTAATATCCTGAATCTCATCTTCCGTGAGTGCCTGACTGAACATTGCAACTTCATCAAGTACGCCTGACCAGTAATCGCCTCTCGGATTACCCCAGCGTCCGATTCGGACAGGCTCTGTATTATGGTCGGGCGGAATCTCGGTTTTGGTTTCGCCTTCCATCACACCATCCATATACGCTCGAAGGACCTTGCCATCAAAGGTAGCAGCAACGTGATGCCATTTGCCGTCTGCAGCGACAGTCTTGCTAAAGGCGGTCTTCCATGCTCCACCTGTGGTGTAGTTCACTCCCAGCAGATTTGTATTACCCGCGATGAATATGCCGTAATTCCTTGGATTCCCAGCGACAGGTTCCTTTCCGATCACTGTTTGCCACTTGCCGGTCGGTTCCGTTTTGACCCACGCCGATATCGTATATTCGGTGAGATCGAATACTTTATCGTGTGGAATTTCTACGATGTTTCCATCTCCGTTGAATTCAAGAGCAGTTCCTATTTTGCCTTGAACCCACTTCGCTCCAATAATCTTGCCATCATGACCGTTACCAGAAGCATCTTTTGCGGTAATACCTTGGTTTTCATCAAAAAGCCATGCGCCAACGAGCGCATCTTCCAATACGTCCGCTCCGGATATGCTGGTGCTACACAACAGTACCATCAATATCATCACAAGTGATTTTCGAAGAATGACCATTGCATGTTCCTTAATTCTGAGTCTTGAGATTACCCCAAGTTACTGCGAGTTTTCCAGTGGGTTCAATTGCCAACGCCAGTGTATGCAATCTCCTTACGTCAGCATCACTTAACGCCTCTTCAAAAATGGCAACTTCGTCAATAGCCCCGGCGTACCAGATACCACCCAAGTGCTGTGTGTAGGCGATTGTCGGTTTGTGGGCTGCACCGTAAGCAATGCTGATTGGGTCAGGTGCTTGGGTTGTCTTTTTTAGCTCACCATCCAGGTAGATTCGGACAGACTTCTTGCTCTCAACAACTCCAACAACATGATGCCACTCGCCATCAGTGGGAAAGGGCACATAGGCGGAGGGCCAATGCTTTGCCGCGTTTGCTGTATCCGCTCGAATCCAGATACCAACATTATTGTTATCAAGCAGCTGAATGCCGTAGTTGTATTTATCATAGATAGGATTTCGCGTGCCAAGGGTCGGTTTAATAATCGCTTCCATCGTCACAGAAGGAAAGAAGATGTCCTGACCTATCCGTATCAAATCAACAGCACCGTCAAAGTCAAGGGCTTCACTGCGAAACCCATCTATTTGGTCGGGTTTGCCGGTAATGGTTCCGCTATTCTTCCCAAAAACATCGTTGACCTCTTTCCCTTGAACAGTGTCTTTATCAAAGGTCCAAAGTGCTGCAAGTCCCATTTTTACTCTTGGGTCTTGGGCTTCTGCGGACTGAATCAACGGGGTAGATATGACTAAACCAACTAAAAACAGAACAGAGAGAGACAATTTCGTTTTCATGAGTCATTTCTCCTTAGATTCCGATCTCTTTCTACACAATTTAAAGTCCACACTTAAAATCCAAACATTTCTTATATTTTTTAAACATTTAGAAAAACCTATCAAGTTTTCTTCCAAAAGTGCACCTTTTAGATACTTTTGAAAATTGCTACGGTATCAATTGTGTCTGCCATGATAATGTTAATTGGATTCGGGAACAGGTAGAACATCACGTTCTACTTCGTGAACTTTATCGGGAAAGGTTTCGCCGCGAATCCACATGACGGCACTGCCTCCCTCTGGTTTCGGCTTTACCCATTCTGCCTGCGCACTGAGGTAATGGGCAACGAAACTACGGCGAAACCGTAGACTGTGGTTGTCCATGCTCTTATGCAGGAGATGACTATGGAACCAGATAACCGCACCGGGTGGCACTTCTACTGCTACACCCTCTTCGTCACGGACACCGCGCGCCATTTTGAACTCCCGTTGTTGTGAGCCTTCAAGGTCATCATGTTGGAAGATGTCCCATTTATGACTACCAGGGATGACATAGAGGCAACCGTTCTCTTTGTCTGCTGGATCAATAGCCGTCCATGTCCCAACAGTTGTCTCTGTCCTAAACCGAGTGCGAAAGTAAAACTTATCTTGATGCCATGGGAAACCGAGACCGATCTTGGGTGCTTTCCAGATAAATAACGTGTTGATACCGAGGATATCTGGACCGAGGATATCAACGAGTGGATCGGTGAGGCGAGGATCGCGCACACGCGCGAGAAACTCTGGATCGTAGTTGCTTGGAAAATGGATCTTGTGCATCGCATAGATGCCTTGCTGCTCCACTTTCCCGTCTCTAACGAGTGCGTTCTGATCAATATGTACGGATGGGAATGGGCGTTTCCTGTCCACAATGTCTTCAGCGACCTGACGGAATGCATCGTTCTCTTCGGAAGTGAATACGTTCAAGCGGACGAGGTAACCGTTTTCGTTCCAATACGCCAACTCATCCGCGCTCAAGCCGAAACGCCTGTCTTGTGGTGTCGATTCTGTATGCATCGTGATCTCCTGTTCCTTAGTTTGCGGGAGCGGCGGGAATTCCTTTGAACCGCTACAAAAATGATAGCATATTTGGTAAAAAATTTAAAGGGAATCGCTCCGACAAGAGAGACATTTCCGCTAAAGTTTGCGTAAATATCCTAAAATATGGTAAAATAACGCATTGGTTCAAAGTCACTGTCCAACACACGGAGGAACGACAATGAGCACGAATGAATCACCAGTGAAAGAGACTTACCGCGCGACAGCGTTTGCAGATTTCCAACCTGAACTTTCGGCTCCGGGTGCTACGCCTGAAAGATTAGCATATCTGAAGGAGCACGGTTTTGTCATCATCAATGACTTTGTTGATAACCCATGGATTCCCATTCTTCGGGAGGCAGGCCGTCGTGTTACCGAGGCGTGTGCCCCTGAACACTGCTACGATATCATCGACTGCTCGAAGGGGTACGTCCATCGCGCAGCAGAAGATGAACCCTGGGCGATCCGAGGACTTATCCATCCCGCTTTCGGTGAGACGAGTTTTTCCGAATTCCACGGATCTTCGGATTTCTTGGACTTTGTTGCCTCTTGGTGCCACGGACTCCAACCTGAGGACATGACGTTTAGTGGGATGCTACTGTGGGCAAACCCTCGTAGGAACGAAAATGGACCCAGTTGGCACAGAGACGTGACGTGGTGGGGTGACGGAGCAGGTTACTTCTCACAGCGGGAAATCCGCGGAAACACCCCTGAAGATTATTCCGAAGAGGTAGAACGGATCCGCTGGAAGGAAATTCAAGAAAGCAACGAGAAACGAATTACCGAACGGAACGGCGTGAGCATGTTTCTGGCACTCACAGACGACGAATGCCATGAACTTATTCCGGGTAGTCACCATAGATGGCGCACCCCTTTTGAGCACGATGTGTTACTTCCACAAGCGATGAAGGATCAGGGTGTCCCATATACACCGAGTTGGAACGGGGTTGACCCGTTACCCGATCAGGTCGCTATCCGACTCAAGCCGGGCGAGGCACTCATCCGCAATGGCAATAACATTCACACAGGACACACTGTGCCTGAGCGCGAGCGTAACACCTTGTCGATAGGCTGGTCGAAGCGGTCAGGCGAATTCACAGGTGAGCCCTCGGTCGCAGACGCACGAAACGCTTGGCAACTCGATCCCGCTGTCCGAGATGTTTTACCACATGAATTTATGAAGACAGCATGGAATCGTTGGGCAGAAACTCAGAAACTCGGAGATACACTTGAGGATCGGTACGCCGGATTCGACATCAGACAAATTAAATCTGGGAAGATCGCTGGATGGCGCACTGAATTGGAACGTCAAGCTGCCGCAGCAGGTAACGCGTGGGAAGCGTTCCAAACCCTTGCCTAACAGGACAACCAAACTCACCAAACAATCGGAATAAAACCCAACACTGCGCCATAAGTGATCCATTTGGTGTCGGTGTTGGGTTTCGCTATGAACTCTCTGCATTCAGCTCACATAGAAAAGCAAGGGATATCTTCTCCACGTTTCCCCATTCAACCTAACGTGAGTTTGAAAAAGATTTAGAATTTATTAGGACTTACGCAATAATGTTTGACATAACCTCATAGACGGGGTAATATGTTCTGCGAGGAGGTTGCTAAAAATGGTCAGACCCACACGTCTACATTA
>RKRR01000122.1 GCA_007571305.1 Candidatus Poribacteria bacterium
ATAACAGCCGTTTTGCTGGTGCCACGCCCGCGGGGTGCGGGTTCACGATCTTCTTTTTTGTTCTCTTTACGCGGTTTGCCTCCAAGATAGGTCTCATCAGCTTCTACAATGCCTTTGAGTAATGTAGAACTTGTCTTATTCGCCATTTCCGCACGAATACGACACAGTAGAAACCAAGCCGTTTTTTGAGTCACGTCTAAATCACGAGAAAGTTGGTAACTCGAGAGGCTTTTCTTCCCATTGAGTATCAAAGCGATAGCAAGAAACCATTTTTGTAACGCAATCTTCGTGCCTTGAAAGACTGTGCCTTGCGTAATCTTAAAACTTGCTTTACATTCATGACAATTGTAGCGTCCTGTGCGTCCATATTTGCCTATATCTTGCGTTTCATTTTTATCTCCTGTGAACTCTCACAGTGTGGACAGATAACACCAGAACGCCATCTGATGTGTTCTAAATGTTTAAGACACGACGCTTGGTCCGGGAAACGTGCCATGACTTCTATAAGGTTCATCAAAAACGCCTTTGTCTCTCAAAAGGAGCCGCTAAAAATGTGCGACTTTCAGTATAATAATAGCAATCTCTTCGAAGCAACCCTGCTTGAATTTGAGGGAGGGTGCAACCTCCCTTTTTAACTGCAATTATTATACCATTTTTAATACTTTAAAACAAGCCAAAAACCCTTTATTTATCTGGATTTATCGCGATTTCTTAAAATTTTTTATAAGCCCAAAACTACTTATTGCGAAAAAAAATAACGCAATGGGGAAAATTAAAAAACGCCGGTTTGAAAAGACATGAGAAGTCCAAAGCGGACGCAAATTGAGCAAAAAAGCAGGACATTCACGCAAAAAGAGGCGATTTTTCGGGAGATACCCGCGTAAGTCCTCCGTATCTGTGAGGTTTCATCGGAAATGCGTCTACCCTGAGTATTTATCAAACCCACGTTTGAAAGAGCCGCGGGACGATCGGTTTCACACAGTATACCGATTTTTCTTGACGTGTTTTCCAGAATTGGTTATTCTTTTCATGAGTGCAGAACTGATCAAAGGCAGTAGAAGGACCCATTGAAACATTTTATTCAGGACGAGGAGAATAATACCAATGAAAACGTATCGTGCTGCTGTTATTGGTTGTAGCCGGATGGGGGCATTTATTGATAACGAAGTACCTGATTACGAAGCGATTAAGCTCCCCTATTCCCATGCTGCAGGTTTTTTTGCCGAAGAACGAATTGATCTTGTCGCGTGTGCTGATCTCCGTCCAGAAGTGATGGAACATTTTGGGAACCGATATAATGTCCCGAAAGCGAATCAATACACCGATTATCGTGACATGCTTGAAAAAGAACAGCCAGACGTTGTCAGTGTTGCTACACAACCGGAGCATCGCGCTGAGATTGTTATTTACGCAGCGAAGCACGGTGTGAGAGCCATCTATGCAGAAAAAGCAATGGCGGCTTCTATGGACGAAGCAGCCGCAATGGTATCCGCGGTAGAAGAAAACAGTGTTGCCTTTAACCTCGGCACAAATCGCCGGTGGCATACAGGTTTTGACAAGATGAAAGAGGTCATTGACAGCGGTGAAATCGGTAACCTACGCACCTTGATTATCTATTCAAATGGCACGCTTTTCAACTCAGCCAGCCATCACTTCGACCTAATTTTACGTCTGAATAGCGATGCACCTGCGAGTTGGATTACAGGGTATCTACCACAAGGCGATTCGGTTTTTGATGGGAATGAGCTGCGAGCGGATCCGGCTGGAGGCGGAACAATCCAGTTTGAAAATGGTGTGACGGCACACGCCCTGCTAACGCCACGTAGTAGTGAATGGGAAGCAATTTGTGATGGCGGAACCGTTACATGTTGGAACAACGGTTGGCAGTGGCATCTCCGTAGACAGCAAGATGTACCGGGATGGAGGACGTGTCAGGTGCCTGAGACTTTTCCTGAATTTGAACGGACAAGTAGCACAGCAAATTTGATTAAAGACCTTGTTCACGCGTTAGATACGGGGCAACCGACCCGAGGGGGTGTCCAGTGCGCGTATGCCAGCACTGAACTGATTTTTGGCATCATCGAATCACATCTACATAACGGCGCACGTATTGAACTTCCGTTGGAAGACTCAAAAGTCCGTCTACAAAGAAATCCAACTGCAAGACAGCCGCGCGTCGAGTAACCAGAGCAGATTTGGAAATATACGCCTTCAGCGGTGTTCAGTTTCATTATGGGTTGTAGGGATGAGGAACTTTTTCAAGGGAGGCGCGCCGAATATCCTCTAACTCCTGAGCACTGAAAACACCCGCTTGATAGAGATTCCGATACTCTTCGGAGACGCTCTGCCCGAATATCATCAGATCATCCGTGTTAATTGTTACTGATACACCGTTATCGAACAAGGCGCGAATCGGATGTGAGGCAAGATCGGGCACGCCATCCAATATCACATTGCTCGTTGGGCACACGTTCAATTGTATCTGATTCTCCGAAAGCCATCGCATGATTTCAACGGATTCTGCGGCACCGATGCCGTGTTGGACCTCGTCTAAATCCAAAATCTCGATCGTCCGTCGGATTTCTTCTGCACCCCCAAACTCTCCAACGTGTGCCTTTCGTTTCATCCCAGCGGCGCGTGCCTTGACATATAGGGACTGGACGGCTTCAGGCGCACACGCCTCTTGATCGCTATAGAGATCGATGGATTGAAATAACCCCAATTCGACTGCTTCGTGCGCCAAACGCATTCGCTTTGGATCGTATGCATTTCCACGAGAAAAGCCGAGTTCAGGACGTAGATCTGCCTGCCCCGAATATCGTTCAACCAACGTCTCAATGAACGCCCAAAGTCCTGCCACCCCATCAGGATAGAACTCTGCCAGCCGGATGTCGAAACTCATCTCAAGCATAACAACGCCATCCCGGACCGCATCGTCCATCGCTGACACCCCAACGAACTCGAAACCTTCACGGTGTTTTATGGATGGTGCTAAGACCTTATCCGCATACGTCATCATTCCTGCAAGCCCATCCATCTGAGGAGGTGGTTTCGTTAGAGAATGACCTATCCAACGTTCAACATTCTCTAATCGTGTACTGAAAAATGCATGACAGTGAACATCGGTTTTCGGTGCTGCTCTTATAGCGTCTAAGTTATCTGTGGAGAGTGCTTCGAGGAAATCAATAGACATCATGGCTCGACCTGCTCCATTTTTCGAGCAGTATGGGATCTATACCGCTTTCTTCGCGACAATCGCAAAACTTACATTGTAAGCCATCTCATGTGCCCAACTTCCCGGTGTCGCCTCGATGTCTGGCAGGGTCCAAGAACGTTCTTCAACTCGCTCAATCAAGAAACCGTTGTCCACAAGTCCGTTGAATATATCGCCAAGGTAATGTCGAAAGTCGAAAGCACCGTCTGGATACCTATAAATACGTTCAGAATACGGTTCGGTGACGCGATAGAATTCACCATCCCACTCCAGGGAATGGTTGGCGGGATTGCCAAAATCTACGCGATACCGACCTCCCGGACGGACGATCCTTGATACGCCTCTATAAATCTCATGAACCGATGGCACCCAACTCATGGAAGGTCCTTGGTAGACGAGGTCAAATGATGCGTCTTCAATTGCGGACAAATTACGGATGTTGGCACAAATTGTCTCGACCGGATAGCCATAATGCCTTGCTGCAGTAACATCTCCGTTCAGCTGACCTTGCGTAAAATCAATCACAGTCACACGAGCATCAAGCAGGCCGAACACCGCAGACTGCTGTCCGCCACCTGCCGCGAGACACAACACGTCTTTGTGTGCGACATCTCTGAGTAGGTAAGCCGGATAGATTTGATAGAGATGATACGGGATCGGATCAAGCAGCCCTTCAGCATATTGCAGAATGTCATCTCTTTCAAGGTCGATCCAAGGCACGGTAAAGCCGTTCTTCTTCAAAACTTCGCCTTCCCAATGCGCTCGATTGGCAATTGTAATTTCGTCATTCATAGGATTTCACAGTAAAGATCTCCAGAGATATACTTCAACTGGATTCATCTATCGATAAATATGAAGGGGCGACTTATGCCATGACACTCTCTATCCATGCCTCATCAATGTCGAGACCGAAACCGGGGGCATCCGATGGAGCAACATAACCGTCTTTGATGACCGAGGTACCGGGTAACTTGACCATCTCTTCAAGAGGCACGCCCGGAGCAGAAACGCCTTCAGAACGTTCACCCCATGTGATGGCTGGCATCGCAAATGCGAGATGCTGACCGTAGGGATAATTCATTCCACCGTGTGTAATTACGTTAATCCCATTTGCCTCTGCAATGTGACAAATTTTTGCCGCCGCGGTAATACCACCACACCATAAAACATCTGGCTGAAAGATGTCAACCAGTCGCCGTCCTGCCGCCTCCGCAAAGACAGTCGGCAGATACCAGTGTTCTCCTGTCGCGAGCGTTTGCCAGGGGATGCGTTGACGCACCGTCTCGTACCCAACAAAATCGTCGGCACGGATATAGTCCTCCATCCACTTCAACCCGTAAGGCTTCATGGTCTCGCAGACGCGCACCGTATGCTCTATGTCAAAACCGGTCCAAGCATCTAACATCAGGTCAACTTTATCGCCGATCGCTTCCCGTGTCGCTGCGACCAATTCTTCAAGCTCGCCTAAGCCTTCTTTTCCTTGCTCAGGGCCCCAGGGTGTGAAGAGCTTTGTGGCTTTGAATCCGAGTTCCATATACCACTCCTGATCGAAGCCGGAAGCGTAGCAGAAGATCTTTTCTTTTTGCGGTCCTCCGAGGAGTTCGTAGACCGGTCTCCCCAAAATTTTGCCTTTGAGGTCCCACAAAGCACAATCAACGGCACTGATGGCGTAACTCGTCAAGCCGGTTGCACCGAAGGCGGCCGACAATCGCACCATCATATCCCATATTTTTTCAGTCGCCATACAATTCTCGCCAACCAGAAAAGGGGCAAAATGGTCTGATATGATTCGGGTCACGGGACCCCCGTAAAGCGAGATACCGAAACCCCATGTCCCATCTTCTGCCGTTATAATGCAGGCAGGACGTTTCCATTCCGAGTAAGAAACGTGTCCTTCTTTCCTGTTGAATGACGGATAACGCGTAATCGGTCGGTTCAATTGATATGTTCTTGACCGACTCGGTGTGCGCGGTGTTGTTGTCGGTTTTGGGTTTAGTTCGATTTCTACGACGCGAATTTCTTTAATTTTCACAAAATCTCCTTTCTCTACCTAATCCAAGTTGCTACGGATACAAGTTTAGAGATGCATCTGCTATGTTTCAGTGAAACACGCTTAGTATCTACGGCATTTCATAGCGTAAGAAACCGTGGGTCTCCTGCGTCTAAAAACGCACACCCGAACAGGTTATGCTACAGAACTGGCAACTTGGGTTAGGACAACTTTCGGGGCCAATCATTCAGGATGTCCTCAAGTGTCGGGCAATGGTGCCTTATACCAACGTGAGTTGGCGATTTTTCTTGTATGAAACCAATTTTTGCTGTATGATAAGAACTTATGAAGATGCTGTTATTTTTCGATAATGTTTGCTTAAAGTATAGCATCTTAGGCTGTTTTTCTCTATCAAAAACAGAGTTTCCAATTCCCGCCACTAAAAGAGTGGAATGTAACAGAAGGAGGCAAAAATTGGAACTTAGCGTGAAAACGATTATAGTTTTAACCGTTGCCGTGAGCCTTTGGTCTACAGGCGCGTTCGCAGCGGATCTTAGGGAAGGGCTCGTGGGTTACTGGCCCCTTGATGGTAATGGGGACGACGAATCTGGTAACGGAAACGATGTCACATTGGAAAAAGGCGCGAAATGGTCTGACGACGGTTGGGTGAACGGTGCCGTCGAATTCGACGGTGGTGGCGGACATGCCCTTGTTGATGATGCATTTGAATTGACAACGACTGCAATCACGGTGATTGCCCGAATCAACGGCTGGAAAACAATAGATTGGTCGGGAATTGTCGTCGGGCGAAGTGATCCAGCATCATGGTGGATGGGTGTCGCCGCGAACAATACCCTCACCTATGTATGGAACAACAACTCCGCACTGACGTGGAACTGGCAAGGCGCACCAGAAATCCCAGAAAATAAATGGGCGTTGGTCGCAATAGCGATTGAACCTGATAAAGCAACGAGTTACATTTATCACAGAGACAGTGACAAACTTGATGCTGAGGTCAACGACATTCCTCATATCGAACAGACAGTCGTCAATTTAAAGTTCGGATGGGATGAATGCTGCGGTGCCAGATATTTTAAAGGATTGATCGACGAAGTGATGATCTATGATCGGACGTTGAACGCCGACGACCTCAAAAGGCTTGCAGATGTTGGATTGCCTGTCGGGAGTAAAGGCAAACTCGCGGTCACTTGGGCGGCACTCAAACGAGATGGGTGGAATTAAAACGTAATCTTCTCCTACACTAGAAACATCGCCTGCAACACCGGCGCAGGTGACTCGCGAGGGAGACGCGTCAAGTCCCAATCCACGTTGTTCTCCCAAAGGTAAAATTAAAATTTGGAAAAAGTGCCATTCCGGCAATATGCCGCACTCCTTTCACAATACCTCAAACCGCAGTGGATACGCGTGACGCTGCTCGCTATCTTCATATTCAGCGCAATAGGTCTGGCCCTATTCAACCCACAAATCCTCCGCTACTTCATTGACACAGCAAGAGAGGGAGGCGAGAGGCGAGACCTAATTATCGCTGGTATTGCGTTCTTTGCAATTGGGCTCCTTGGACAAGGGTTGATGTTAGTCAACACCTATTTAGGACAAGATATCGGCTGGCGAGCAACAAATTGGATGCGTGGTGACCTCGCGTACCACTGTTTACAGCTCGACATGTCCTTCCATCATGAACACACGCCTGGGGAGATGGTAGAGCGCGTTGACGGCGATACCGCAGCACTCTCAAACTTTTTTTCTGAATTCATACTTCAGGTAATCGGGAGTTTATTGCTGCTCAGCGGTATCCTGGTTGTGATCACCCTCGAAGATTGGCGGATTGGTATTGCCCTAACTGGTTTCGTGATGGTTTCCATCTTCGTCTACAATCTTACTCGGAACATCGCAGTTCCGGTTTATACTGCCGAAAGAGAGGGATACTCCAGACTGTTCGGCTTTCTCGAAGAACGGTTAACAGGTATTGAAGATCTCCGCACAAACGGTGGCATCGGATATACCATGAATCGGTTCTACGATGTGAATCGGGGTGTATACGGCAGAGCCGTGAAAGCACACGTAATGGGAGAAGTGCTCCAAACAATCAGCGGTGTACTTTTTGCATTGGGGGTTGCGCTGGCAATGGGGATGAGTATCTACCTGTATCAGATAGAGGCGTTCACGATCGGGACCGTTTACCTTGTCATCCATTACACGGCGATGCTCCGAGGTCCGTTAATCATGATTAGCCGTCAGATTAATGAGCTCCAACGGGCGACCGCGGGGTTCAAACGGATTGAAGAACTCTATCGCGTCACGTCAAGTATTGAGGATGGAACAGAAGCACTGCCTGCATCCGGCGCACTCGACATTGATTTTGACAAGGTCACATTCGGTTACACCGAAGATGAGTCCGTACTGAAAAATGTTTCATTCCAATTACAGTCGGGAAAGTCATTAGGGTTATTGGGACGGACAGGTAGCGGTAAAACAACAATCACCCGCCTCCTATTTCGGTTCTATGAGATTAATAGCGGGCAGATTCGCGTCGCAGGTAAGCCAATAGAGAAAATTCAGTTGGACGATTTGCGGAACCAAATCGGCATGGTTACACAAGATGTGCAACTTTTTAATGCGACAGTGCGCGAGAATTTAACGCTCTTTGACTCAGAAATTTCCGATGAGCGGATTTTGTCAGTGATTGGAGAACTCGGATTGTCAGAATGGTATCAATCCTTACCGAAGGGGCTTGATACATTTCTTGAGGGTACCGGGCTTTCTGCAGGAGAAGCGCAACTCTTGGCGTTTGCAAGGGTTTTCTTGAAAGACCCACGGATCGTTATTCTCGATGAACCCTCTTCAAGGCTTGACCCCGCAACGGAGCATCGCATCGACAGGGCAGTACAACGGTTATTGAAAGGACGCACCAGTATCATCATTGCGCACCGACTCGGGACGGTTCAACAGGTAGACGAAATCATGATTCTCGCCGACGGAGAGATTCGGGAGCATGGCGAACGCAATCAGCTTGTTCAAGACCCCGACTCGGTTTTCTCGCACTTGCTGAAAACGGGATTGGAGACTTTATAATTAACAGGACTTACGCAATTTTGACCATGGGACGTTTTGCGAAAAGGAAAACCCAAAAAACACAGATGTCTTTGTGGCACAACCTAACAGGTTATGCTACAAAAAAGCAGCATGCGTAAGTCCTAATTAATTTGCCGAGGCGTTTCTTCAACTTGCACACGAAAACTTTCAAAGGACACAAGACAATACTTATCCGCAAGGTAAAATAAAAAATGACGACAGGCAGAGCCTCAATTCGCCTTATCCGCTACCGTCCATTTCTTTTTCTTGGTACTATCTTTTTCAGAGGGTTGGACGACCTAATGCCGTTCTTTGATGGACTTATTCGGAGAGGATTTTTCAATACGCTCACTGGAGAATCGGGAGTAGGATTCAACGCTTGGACATTCGTTGTGCTCTTTGTTGTCGCTCACCTTGCTGATCGAGGTGTGTTGATCTCTTCGGCATTCGTATGGGCGCGTTGGCGTTATGCTGTTTCAACACTTCTTCGAAAAAACCTGATGACAGCCATCATGGACATGTCGGCACCACATAACGTATCAACTGCCTCTGGCGAAACCACAAATCGGCTCCGGGACGATGTTCAGGCGATTTTAAGTTATCTGGAACAATACATTCACTTATGGGGAAATCTTATTTTCGCAATCTTGGCAATCATCTGGATGGCTCGAATCGACGTTGCTGTGACACTCATTACAGTTATCCCGTGTATTCTGATTATTACAGTCGTCAACGTGTCAAGGCGATTTATTCAGAGATATCGTACTGCACAACGTATCACCACCGAACAGTCAACTAATTTTATCAACGAACTGTTTCAATCCATCTTAGCAGTCAAGGTTGCACGGACAGAGACGAATGTGATTGCCCACTTTCAGAAACTCAACGACGCGCGCCGCAAGGCAACCGTGGTGGATAATGTATTCAATCAACTCCTCCGCTCCATTAGTTTCAATATCAACAATCTGGCTACTGGTGTGGTTTTGATTCTGATTGCAGAACAGATGAGCACAGGGGAATTTACGGTTGGGGATTTCGCTCTTTTCACCACGTATATCGGTGAAGTTGCCAGAAGTGGGTCACTCGTCGGCAGTATAATGGCACAGCACAAACGCGCGGAGGTCTCCTTCTCCCGTATGGAACAGACCGTTGAAGAGATGCCACAAGAGAAATTAGTCGAACACACGCCGGTATATTTACGGGAAAATCAACCACCACTCATTATCCCTCAAAAGACTGAGATGCATCTGCTGAATGAACTCACCGTTTCTGGACTCACCTATCGCTACGACGGCGACACAGCGGGGATTGCTGAGGTTGATTTGAAAATTCCGGCTGGATCGTTCACCGTTGTTACAGGACAGATCGGTTCAGGCAAAACAACGTTGGTGCAAACACTCTTGGGTGTTCTGCCGAAACAGGGAGGTGAGATTCGCTGGAACGGCGAAATCGTTGAGGACCCGAAGTCGTTTTTCGTTCCACCGCGTTGCGCGTATACACCCCAGACCCCGAAACTTTTCAGTGAAAAACTGAGTGATAACATCCTCATGGGCTTGCCGTGGAATTGGGATACCCTAAACCGCGCGATTCGACTCGGGGTCATGGAAACAGATCTGCCGACGCTTGAAGATGGGCTTGAAACCGTTGTTGGCCCGCGTGGTGTCAAGTTATCCGGCGGACAAATGCAACGCACGGCGGCGGCGCGGATGTTCATGCGAGGCTCGGAGTTGCTTGTTTTTGATGACCTTTCATCCGGACTTGATGTTGAAACAGAACATATCCTATGGGAACGTCTTTTTGAGACGACGCGGGCGACCTGCCTCGTCGTTTCTCACCGCCGTCCCGCGCTCCGTCGGGCAGACCAAATTGTTGTGCTAAAAGACGGGCGCGTTGAGTCGGTCGGAACGTTGGATGAGCTGCTCGCTTCCTCCGGCGAGATGCGGAAGTTATGGGCAGATGATTAAGACGAACCAACTTAACATAACCCAAGTTCCTACCTTGTAGCATAACCTGTTAGGTTGTGCGTTTTTAGACGCAGGAGACCCACGGTTTCCTATGCTACGAAATGCCGTAGATACTAAACGTTTTTCAATGAAACATAGCAGATGCATCTCTAAACTTGTGTCCGTAGCAACTTGGGTTAACGTAGTGGGCAAACAAGAGATATAACCCATCCAAAATGGTACTGACTGTGTAGTCTTGGACTTACAAACGATACCCTAATTGAGGAAATGACGTGAATTCAAACACCGCTCATACACTTGACCCCGGCACAGAACTGTTCGTTGATGATGCCCTGATCGCTTCTAAACGTAACGTAACGCGCACACTGCCCCCATGCGTAAAGCATGACGTTTCTGTACTGAAACCTGATCCCAACAATCCGTGGGAACACGGAGGCCCCGATCAATCCAGACGCGTTCATCTCTACGGCACCACGATGTACGATGCCGCGTATGGGAAGTATCGAATGTGGTACATGTGTCGCATGGGACCGCATTGGAGGTTTCAGGCAAACGAGATTCCAGGGCTTTACGTCCCCCGTCCAGACCGAAATCCCTCGACATATAGGGGACAGAGTCACGATGCCTACGGACGGAAGTTCGTCGAAAACGATAGAGGCGATCTTACCTGCTACGCCGAAAGTGACGATGGATTGACGTGGACGAAACCGAATCTTGGGATTTTTGAATTCAACGGAAACCCAAATAACAACATCGTCTGGGATTTACACGGAGCGTGTGTGTTCCGTGATGACGAGGAATCAGATCCCCAGAAACGGTATAAGATGATCGGTTTTTGCAGACGGTACCGCAATATCTTTCTTCTCACGTCACCTGATGGTATCCGATGGGACGATTCAGACTACTTGGAGCCGGTTGCAGATCGGGACAACGAAGGTGCGTTCAATGTAATCTACGATAACAAAAAAGAGATGTTCCGGGCTTATGCACTCATACGTGGTGACGACAAAGATGCACGTCGTATGATCGCATATACCGAAAGTCCACGCTTAGAGGGACCCTGGGAACCCCTCGAGCCGATGTTCGGTGCAACTGATGCGGATGATGAAATCGGTGTCCAGCGATATGGCGCGGAACGTGCCGAGATTCACAACATGTCAGGTTTCCTCTATCACAATATTTACATCGGGCTTGTTGGCGTGCTATATGTGACAGGACCGGGTGCCGCGGAGCACGAGATTCCTATTGACGGACCGATTGACGCGCAACTCGTTAGTAGTCGGGATGGGTTTCATTGGGACTATCCAGATTCGATTCGGGCACCAATCATTCCACGCGGCGAAAGCGGTACATTCGACACAGGTATGATTATGGGGACTGCTATAGAGCCGATCATCACCGACGATGAAATTCACTGGTATTATACGGGGACCGTCCACACCCACGGTGCCCAGATGAAGGATAGACACAAAGAGATCGGGCTTGCGAAGTGGCGATTAGATGGCTTTGTCTCGCTTGATGCTGATGCAGAAGGTGGGATCATTGAAACCGTCCCATTGCGAATTCCGGAGGGTGGGTTTGAAATTAATACAGATGCAAGTAGCGGACAGATCGGTGTTGAAGTGCTGACAGCCGATGGACAGGTGCAATCCGGTTTTTCGCTGGATGATTGTGTTCCCATAACAGAGGATAATGTCCGACATTCGGTGCAATGGAAATCGGCGACGTTAGCAAGTGCAACGCAACCCTTACGACTCCGTTTTATGCTGAACCGGGCAAGCCTCTATGCGTTCCGAGTTGGGGTAAAGTCATAACCGCGGCATTTGTGAAGTTCTGTAAGCTTGAGTTAAATAATCCAACTTGCTACCGATAGGATTTCATATCCATGAACACCGTTTTCAGCAGGAATCATTCATTTTTCCGAAAAGTTTGGTGTGTCCCCTGTGATTTTCGATGTGAAGATACACAACCTAACAGGTTATGCTACATCACTGGCAACTTGGGTTAAATATTATACCCCATTTCTCTCATCGTATCATGAAAAAGAGGAGCAATTTTTGGATGCACATCAAACGATTCCTTAGCAGGCACGGGATGTAAGGTCTGCCGAGCATACTCACGAAATGTTGTGTCCGTTGGAAGTTCACAGAAGTCACATAAAACTGAAAGCGTTTCATCGGGTTGTAATGTCAGATCCTCAAAACGGATGAGATGAATATAGTCAGGCGAGGTTTGCATTAAATGAAGTCCTTCCTGCATCGTGACTATCCATTCCACAGCTGCCCTATCAAGATGTCGATCGAAATGTTTAACCTCATCAGCGATCTGAGAGAAAACAGGATCCGTTTTAACGAGTTGCTCAACCAAGAGCCTCCATTTTAGATCATCCACGCCCCACCAGTCATGCTTCTCGGTATTAATTCGGACACCGAGCCGCTTCGACCATGTCGCAATTGAATGGCACGTATCCCAACCATTGCGGACAAGGAAGATAAAACGAGCATCAGGAAACAGCGCGCGAACGAAATCTACCCTGAAGATAAGTTCTGGATACTTATCGACAAGGCGTTTTGAGCGGGTTGCTGTCAAATACGCACCGAACATTTGAGAAGCCCGTTGACGCATTTCGTTTGTCGCATCTTCAGCAGTGAGCCGATATTTGGCATCGGGAACCTGACTATAGTTACCAATAATGTCTTCGTCCGGATGGATGAGATGCCACATTGCTTTCGGTTCGTTAAGGTAGCCGATTTCTCTGTGCATGGACAACACAACACCAAGTATCGTGGTGCCACTACGTCCGGTCCCCAAAATGAAGATGGGTTTTTCAACAGATTCGTATCTGGTCGTGTTCGCAGCGAACCTCTTTAAAAGAGAAAAGACGAGCGGATTTATCCAGCGCCCCTTTGTGGTTACAGGACGACCCTCAAAGAACGCGTAACTCATGAGACGTGTTAGGACCTTCGTGGGACGTGTTTTGATATAACGTGAATCTATTTGTGCAATCATATTTTTAATTAACCAAGCCTCCAGCAACGGTGCAGGGTTTGCTGGGCGTTTCTTCAATTTCCTCAACTCTCACACGCAGCGCGCCAATATCCAGGCAACCAATGTTCATCCACAAGGGACATTTAAAAAACGTCTTTTTAGCGTTTGACGGATGCTTTTCATCCGATCAAGGTTAAGCAGAAACGCCCCGACTAATTTCACAGGGAACGTCAATAGGTGCAATGCCAAACTTGCGATATTAGGACGGATCGACACAGGGTTATAGTTATGTTTCTTCATGAAGGCTGCGGTTATAGTTTGGTTAAGGTAGATCTCAGCGGAGCTAAGTTCCCCATCTTGCCAACTGTGGGCTCGATGTGGATTTATGCCGAGTTGCTGCGGCTGGTCATCTGCAACAGAAGATCCAACTTGTGGGACTTGGAGCATTGCAGGCATGTAGGTGATACCAACAAAATTACAGAGACGTTTGACAGTTGCTTCAGGGTGCGCGAGGAGTTCCTCAAAATAGATGGAAATAACTCGTTCATGTTGTAGAAACTGCTCAGCGGCGGTGAGAGCGGTCCGCCAGATGTAACTGATGGTTATTGGATGATAATTTATCCAATCGCGGAAAGTTTCTTTCATAGGCATATCGCTTCCACCGAGAAACCGACGTTTCCACTTCCTTTTTTGAGATAAAAGGACATCGCGCGGGTCACGGATCATGTTAATAATCCGTGCTTTTGGGTACAGTTGAAGGATATCGGGAATATAAAAGACATTGCGCGGTGTTTGGTCACAAGGAATAGTTCTACCATTATCAGCAGCGATGTGGTGAAGAAAAGTTTCAAAGAGTGTGGCTTGCGTTTCAGGGTAAGTGGTTAAACGCTCCAGAAATGTCCGTGCTTCGCTTAAGAAACGGTGTGGATTTCCATGCGTGCGGTATCCCTCCTGCTGAATACAATATAACTGTGACGCTAATTTTTCTATCTCCACCTTACCCACCTCAGATGAAAACGGCGGGGCACACAACTGACCAAAGAAATGAAGTTCGCCAAAGGTATAAACACGGGGGTGTTTTCCCAAAATCCGACCCATCATCGTTGTGCCACTGCGACTATTCCCTACAACAAATACCATCTCTTTATTTTTCCTTGCGGTTCGATGAAGTGAGTTAGGGAATTCACGTATTCCTCCATAGAGTTGCCTTCTTCTACTTCGTTTCAGGTTTGCACTTTGGATCTCGGTTTGAAAAGGACAACTATTTATTCAGGACTTACGCAATTTTGACCGTAGGACGCTTTATGAGAGGGAGAACCCTAAAAACACAGGTGTTCTCGGGCACAACTTAACAGGTTATGCTACAAAAGAACAGCATGCGTAAGTCCTATTTATTTTCTAATCTCAAAATGCCAAAACTGTTTTTAGGGATAACGAGTTTCGTCGACTCCCCACGCCATTCTTGGATACGGACTTCGATTTTTGCAGATCCCTCCATCTCGGCGTTTCCACCATTGGTTGCATTGAGTCTCTCGTCAGCAACATAACGGTAGTCGATATTGCCCTTGTATCGCTTACCATCAATTAGGAGTTGCGGTTCGTATTGCTCACCTGTGCGATTGCTAACGAGGACAATCAGGTGTTCCGCAGTCCCCGCGCCGATAACTTCCGCCTGAATACCGGGGATTTGTCTCTCCTTATATTCTATGGCTCCTGTAAGAAGGGGTTGATTCTGAATTGAAAGGTGGAATTGTGTATCTGCCTCGAGGAATGCTTCCCCGATGAGTTGAAAAGCAGGATAAACAGCACGCCGAATGGTGTTCCCGAAATCGGATTCCGGTTCACCCCCATATTTCCAAAACGTATTGGGAGTCGGAGGTGTTATACGCGAAAACACAGGAAACCCTTTTCCGGGACCGGTGATAACATGAAAATTCGCCTGTGTGACGTTCGGGATCGCTAACATTTTTAGAAAAAAATCACCCACGTACATTGCATGGAGTTGTGTATTCGCGACTCGGTTTGCGGGATTAGCAATGTTCCACTCGGTTATCCACATCTCCTTATCTGGAAATAGCTTTTCATAGTAGTCAATTGCCTCCGCGACCGCAAAGTGAATCCATCCCATGAGATAGCCTCGCATCTCTTCTATCTTCTTTTTTCGGATAGCCTTATAGGCATAGACATGGACGGTATAAGCATCGTAAAAACTGGTATCGGCTGCAAGCCCTTCATCCCATATCCGTTGTTGCTTATTTACGAACCAGCCCTCTTTATGGAAGGCGATCGGGGTAGCACAAACGGATACCTTTATATCCGGGTTAACAGCTTTCATTGCGGTAGCATGTTTTTTCGCTTCCGCCATGTAGGTTCCAACGGTCGGGTATTTGTTGAGGTAATGTGGCAGATAGTATTCATTACCGAGTTCCCAATGCGTAATCTGATATCCCTTTTCTTTAGCATAACGAACCCATGCCGCACTCTCTTCTGGACTGCCTGTCCATAAGTTCACAACAATGGTAGGGATTATATTCAGCGAGTTGCACAACTGCATAAAATCATCAAAAAGGATTTTACCGTTTCGTCGCCTTTGAAGTTTGACGTAATTTCCCTTATTTCGTCTATTAAGTTTCGTGCTGAGAGTCGATACCATTTCATTCTCAAAAAAGCCACCCTGCTCCCAATGATAAAAGTTCCCAACCGCACCGCCGGGGAATCGTAGTGTCTTTGGCGCAAGTTCCTTCGTTAAGGCAATAAAATCGTCATCGAGGTAACCGTAATCACCGCTTATCATGTTTGTATTGAAGCCGTAGAGTCCTCGACGGAGTGGTTTCCCCTGTTGTGTGTCAATTTCTAAAGACAGTGTATCAGGAAGCGTTTTCTGCTTTTGACACCCAAAATAGAGAAACAGTATCATTACTGCCAGCAGTCCCATACAACATTTCTGGATGAATGGCTTTCGACTTTCGGAATTCAGATGTCGGTTAAAGAAGTCTTTCATAATGTTATCCTCAGCGGTCTATAGGTTGGAATAGATCTATCACTGGCAAACATAAGACCCGCACAGAGCCAAAAGTAGAACCCATAACCTCGAAATTCAAGGGTTCGATTAAAGAAGAGTAAAAATACGGTGACAGCGACAAGACAGAGCATAATGATTGCAATCCGCTGGGTTACACCTGATCGGGCAGACACAAGACCTGCCTCGACAACAGATGATGGATTGATAGACCGTTTGTAAAGTCTCAGTGCAGCGCGAAAGAGTTGGTAAAATATCAGAGCGAAGAAGCCCAAACCCAATATGCCATAGAAACAGAGGATTGCTACCCAATACACATCCTTGAAGCCATTTTTACTTAGGACTTTGAGGAGGAATGACCGTTTGCTCATATTAAGTCTTTCAATTGTGGTGTTCTGATCGGCACCATAACCTAAGATCGGTTTGTTAACGAGTACCGTCGGAACATTCCCTATCAATGCCCCCAGCCGCTGCTTTTGCGCAACACGGACATAGGATCCAGAAAACACCCCAGTTACATTGCCAACAAGTCCAACTCTTGCCTTACGTGGGTTTATATATTCAAGGCTGAATGGGTTCACCACTACCAATAGAATTCCGAAAATGAGGACAGTCGCCAGTGCTAAGCGAAGTGTCTTTTCCCACCCGTGATGGAAGTAGAACCAAGCCCCGCCGGCGAGAAGCGCAGAGAAGGTTGCAGCCCGTGAATACGAACGCGCGATAAAGAAGAATAGTATCACTGCCCCGAGTAGATTCAGATATTCCAATCGCCGAATACGAGAAAGATAGATAACAAGGACAAGAATCATGAAGACACCGTAAATTACAGTATCCCCCAAAGTACCGTAGACGCTACCAATCTCTCTACCGAGTTCAAGCAATCTGTACTCTTTGGTAAACCCACCGATGGTGAGTGTTGATTCGCGAGGCAGGAAGAAATCGAACGCGGCAGGTCCGCCTACCCACTGAACTATACCCGCAACAAGTTGGAAAACTCCGACAACAAGAATTATGCGTAGAAGGGTTGTAATTCGTCTTTCCGAGAGAGTAGAGTTCGCGACGAGATAGAAGAGGACAATATATCGAGCAAACGGTCGGATGTTATACAGACTTCCTATCAAGGGCGACCTGTTCACGATCATTGAGAGTAGGACAACGCTGTAAAAGCCGATAACTGGCAAATCAATCGCTGTTTTGACAAAGGGGATGCCCCTGTGGAGTTTATGGATAACGAGTTTTCCAAAAGCGACATAGATGATTATTTCGCCAAAGAATCTTAAATAGGAATAGAGCGCATCGCTAACAGGTAAAAACTTCAGTATAAACTCTTCAAAAGCAACGTATCCTGTCAAAAAGTAAATCATTCTTTTAATTTAATCCAAGTTGCCACTTTTGTAGCATAACCTGTTAGGTTGTGCATCTTAAGCACACAGGATCCCCACGGTTCCCTACGCTACGAACTGCTGCGGGGCCTGAGCGTTTTTCAATGAAAAATAGCAGATGAATTTCTAACAGTGTGTCCGTAGCAACTTGAGTTAATTCATGAGTCCTTGAACTGCGCCCCAAATGTCCAGCAAAGACCATTTATGCCATTTATAGTAGATTCCATAATTACTTATACATTCATGGCATCGTGCGAACTCTGAAGTTATCTGTTCTGACTGGCACCGCCTAACAGGCTATGCTACACGTGTGAACCTGTTTTCGGATTTTACTATAAGGAGAATCTAATTTCATTGCGCCCAGGTTTCGGATGAACCCAAACGCATCCCCTTCTTCCGCAAGGTATCATTAAAAATTCCAAGACGAAAGATCTCTGCCCAACAACTCAGCTAATTGCTCGTTGAATGGCTTAAAATACTTCATCTGACGTTCACGCGTCTGCGGATTGATCGGAGGAGGGGTGTTTTTGCCTGGGTGTTTTCCCGAATCCATATTCTCCTTCGGTTTGTCGTTCCAATCCAAGACTGCTTTTCTCAGTTTGTAAGCCGTGGCATCCGGCAGAAATTTCCGAATGACCCTCCTCAGCGGATTGTGAGATGCCAGAAATTGTGTAAAAAGAAAATTGAATTTTTCAGAACGCGGCAGCGTGGCTTGGTTATGACGCTCACCCATTGTAGGGGTGAAATCGGCACTGACCCCCATACAATCAAAGAGTTGTTGGCAGACGGCTTCGGCATTATCTTTCAAATCGTTCGTTAAGATGCAATGCACGTGACTGGCACCGAATTGGGTTATCAAATTCTTGACATGTGGGTAATAGATGCCGTTGTACTGATAGGCACATTGTCGCCATTTAAACCAGTCTTCGTTCAGGCGAGCCTCCTCGGCAGCGAGTGCCTCTTCATAAGTTTTGATGCTCTCCCAACCTCTCCGCCGAGCCCACCAATACGCAGAATACGCTCGTGCCACAGGCTCACGTAGGAGAACCACGAGGTGTATCTCAGGATTGTGTTCATAAATCCGTTGCCTGACCTGGGGTGAATGCATCACCATCACATTTTTAGCGATCAGATGTTTATCTTCAATGTCGGCATGGGTATTCTTTTCAGCAAAGTACTTCGCAAATGCCCACTCATATCCTCGCGTGTATTCACGGTCCTGTAGGAAGAATGTCATTTCTGGTTGCGCATGTGTGTGGATATCGGGATGCTGCGCCAAGTAACGAAGAAGCGAAGAGGTCCCTGCCTTCTGTGCGCCAACAATCATCAACTGGACTTTCTCCAAGTTTCCCATGGTATCGGTTTCCCAATCAATTTGCCGAGAACCTGAACATCCGGCGTGTAATAATCGATTAAACGATGCCTTGTTTCTTCTGACATTTGAATCTTTTCATCTGTCTGTGTGTTTAATCGGAGATAGAATGGTTCAATTGTCCGTCTGATTGTCCGCAACGGGATATGAATGATCGGTTTGTTATGCGTCCACTGCCGCAAGCGAAACCGGAAGTCTCTATACTTTCGATGCAATTCAGAACTTCGCATCTGTTGGGTCCGATTCGTTACTTTAAATCCATAATCACTATAGAAACCGGCATCTATACCAACGAAGTGGCACAACTCTGTCATAGTATCCGAGGGTTGTGCGGCGAGTTTCTCATAAAAGAGGATATGGATGCGCTCTGGACCGAATCGGTCAAAATAGTGTTTCAGATAGATAGTATAACACCCCTGCTGGAGTGTTTGCAAGTGCTGTTCTTCCGCCTTTTTATCGTTGTTCAGAGCAGTAAAAAGTAATTCAACATACGCGTCAAAATCCAAAATTTGGGGCAACTTGCCAATTTGTCTCGCAAATCGGTACCAAGAGATTAACCTTGAAATCGGTTCACGGAGGCTGAAGACTAATTTTGCATAGGGTAACGATGTAGCAATTCTCTCACGGGCATCCTCACAATACAGATAGTCGGGAGTTGATTCCATCCGAAACTGCGTTTCATCAGTATCAGAAAACAAAAGGTTGTATGCTTCGACATCACCTTTATATCGGTACTTTGAGGGGAGCGGATAATCGATGCTGAGAAAAAATCGAGTCTCCTTGTAAGTGGCAGCACAAATAGCGGGATGATCCGCTAAGTAGGTGAACAGCGACGTTGTGGCCGCCTTTGTGGTGCCTCCTACGATGAGATAGCGATAGTCGGCAACGGTTTTTAAGTGATTGAATCTGGACATCTTTCTACAATGGTTTTTGGTGAACTCCCAGGCGACTGAGGATATGGACGATTTTTTCGGAGTTCCATCCTACAATTCAATAATGTAATGTTAATTGTAAAATCTACCATAAGATTTTTTATCCGCAGCGTTCCTTAACTGAAGCTCAATAACTGATAATCACTAAAACCAAGATACCTGTGTTCTTCGGAGGAGGTACGTCAGGTTCCCAACAGCAAGAAGCGCGGTGATGGATACAGATAACGCAACAGAGAGAAGCCACCATGTTTCTATCAATCCATACGCCAACAGAAAATTGAGAAGTGCCATCGTCACCATATTTACGAAAACAGCATGGTACGCCTTTTGCGCGTATAGTCCAGCATTCAGCACCGGTATTAGACAGGAAAATATCATCCCCGTGCTGAGCCAAAAGAGGAGTTGTCCTATCAATCCAATCGATGCTTGATCAATTGATCCTCTCCCATACAAGATCCAACTGATTCTTTCATGGAATATCAACAGAACCAAGGTTACCGGGAATCCGATGATTATAGCTGTGCGCGCGTTGCGGTTGAGGGTACGCCCTAATCCCATCTTATCGTTTGTCGCGTCATAGGTCGCCATATCGGGCAAGCCGGTTGTTGCGATACTGATACCGATAAGGGTCTGTAGTGCCGAAAAAATTTGGAAAGCGGACTTATAGAGCGTAATTGCTCCACTTCCAAGTTGCGAGACAAGGGTCACCTCAACCAATAAGCGGTTTACGATTTGCCTTATCCCAAAGCCGAGTGTGGGTAGGGTAACCGTGTTTTGCAAGGAACGCAGGGTATCCACAGAAACGCCCGTAAACCCGTACCGGTGTCCCGTTCGATACGCCCCGATGCATAACCATCCAAAGTACGCGATAAAGCCGCCTGTGTACGCCGCCGCCACCCAGTTTTCGAGGCTCTGTGCCTTCCACAAAAACAGAAATATAAACGCTGCGGTGCCAGCGGGTAGAGCGTTTCGGAGTGCGACCGTCTTAAAACGTTGTTGGCTATTTAGAAAAGCCCCTAGTACTGTGCTACCACATCCGAAGATAAGGAGTGGGGCACAAAACCGTAACAGGGTTGTAGCCTCCTGTACATCAACAGAGGACTTCCATAACAACCCGCCTATTATCCACGGAGCGAAAAACTCAATCAGAATGAAAAACCCGAAGCCAACACCGAGCAACAAAATCAAGAGACTATTCGTGAAACGTTGGTATTCCGCGCGAGTCATCTCCTTTTCGCGCGTGACGAAGACGGGAACGAGGCTAAATTTGGCACCCTCTCGGACAACCGTATCCACTAACAACACGATTGTCAATGCAGTCGTAAGTGCGTCCGCTGTATCGCTGAATCCGAAGCGTTTTGGGATTAACAGAACGCGAACGAGGAGGCTCAGTCCCATTCCAGCAAACGTAATGACCATTACCCAAAAAGTCTTGTGCTGCAGGATTCTTTTGACCATCGTAATTTTCGTACTGGATGTGAACGAACTTACTTCCAACTGTCTGGTAAATTTTTGCGAATCTCAATGTCAGTGAACAGACTGGAAGCCCGTGGTCCCACAGATTTTGCCCAATCTGCCATTCTGTCCAAGCCATCTGGAAGTTCTACCTGCGATGTGTCCCCGAAGATGCTTCGGAATTTCTCATGTGAGCAATAAGCGTGTTTTACCTCTTCTCTGGCATGCACATTGATGACACGTACTTCTTTGCCCATTGCTGTCATTACCAAATCCGCTAATTCACTGACAGTCACATATTTATCGGAACCGACATTAAAAATTTCTCCTGAAGCTTCCGGGATATCCACAGCGCGAGCAATGTGCGGAGCGACATCGGCAATATGCGTAAAAGCGCGAGTCTGCTCTCCATCTCCAAAAATTACTAATGGTTCCTCTTGCATGATGTGGTTCATGAAAATGCCGATGACATTTCGGTACTTATCGCCGATGTTTTGGAGTTCACCGTAGACGTTATGCGGCCGAAAAATGGTATAATCTAAGTCGAAGAGCCGTTTAGAGACGGCCAGCTCTTGCTCTACAGCGTACTTAGCAATGCCATAAGAATCCTCAGGCATCGGTGGGAGTTCCTCATGCATCGGTAACTGGTTCTCGCCATACACAGCAATGGATGAAGTGAATACAAAACGTTTGACGTTGTAGTTCACAGCGGCGTTTATAAGGTTAACACTGCCGATGAGATTATTTTCATAGTTAAATCGTTTGATAAAGTGGCTAAGTCCCTCCGCTGCATAGGCGGCGAGGTGATAGATGTAGTCGAATTGATACTGCTCACAGAGATGATTTATCAGCGGAGCATCAAGAATGCTTCCCTCAACGAAGGTTACGTGGGGGTTAAGATTTTCACGAAAACCGCCGCTTAGATCGTCAAATGCGACGACATCTGTGTCTCCTTGTCGGAGGAGCTCATTAACGACGTGCGCGCCCATAAAGCCCGCACCGCCTGTGACTAATGCCTTGTTTTTCATGTTTTTAATTATATGCCACGCGTGAAATGGCACCTTGAGGAAAAAGAAAAATCATTATTTTTATCCAACTTGCCACTGGTATGACTGCATATCCACGAACACCAATTTTTCAGCAAGAATCATTCATGTTTGCGAAAAGTTTGGTGCATTCCGTGTGATTTTCTGCACGAAGCTGCACAACCGAACAGGTGAGGCGACAAGGTGACAATTTAGGTTATTTTAGTATCACGAGTTGTCTTGTCTGTTTGAACGTCGGAGTTGCCAATTCACAAATATAGACCCCGCTCGCCACCTGCTCCCCCAACTCATTTTTACCATCCCAATACACCGCTTCACTGCGACTCAGGTAATATCCAGCAGTTTGATGTCCAGTGAAGAGGGTCCGTACAATATGTCCTGAGGCATCATAGATGCGTATCGTAACATTGCTATCTTCCGCAAGTTGGTATGGAATCCAGGTTTCTGGATTAAACGGATTCGGATAGTTGGCATGGAGTTTTGTATCCATGGGTTCTTCAACAGACATCAACAGTGCCTTTAAGAAACGTTTGACTAATTTCTTATGTGTGGCACTTGCTGATATTTCTTCAATCCTTTCGTAAAAGGAAGAGAGCAACGTAATATCAGCACCTGAGAGGTCGGTTGAATTTGATATACCCGTGGCAATTCCTCCTGTCAAATGCCGACGATACGGTGCCGCTGCAACCGCTCGACTTCCCTCAACAGATATGATAATCCAAACGAGATCTAAGACATTTACCTCCCCATCTTTGTTGACATCTGTCCCGGTGTTTGTAGGTGCGTTCTCTCCAAAATGCTTGATAACGAGAACAAAATCAAGTATATTTACCTCCCCATCCCGATTGACATCTACAGAGGGAGACATCCGTCCAGTAGGCTCAAAGACACGTAAGACTTGGTTGACCGGCACATCTTCCAATTTTTGAACAGTGCCGCTGGGCCAATGGATCACCAATTCACTAACGATTTGGTTCTGTGCGAGTCCGAAGTGGATACGTTTCTGGTCTTGCTGCGACCAGACAATCGAGCAGAGAGGGCAGACACAAGACCTACCTCTACAAAAACCGTTGATAGACCTTCATAATCCTTTCATAGTGAATGTCGGCATTAAACTCTGTCTCCATCTTTTGGCGACCGATGCGCCCCATCTCTACAGCCTCGCCCCTATGCTCAGAAATCCATAGGAGACGTTCTCGAAGTGCCTCTTGTCCGCCCGACGGAACCAGAAATCCATCAACGCCGTCTACAATGAGTTCCGGAATCCCGCCTATATCAGCACCGATGACCGGTTTTCCGTAAGCATAAGATTCCAAGACAGACATCGGACAGTTTTCATACCACTCCGACGGTAAAACGGTACAGATGCTATTCAGAATCAGTTCTCGAAGTTCAACGCCCTGTTTAAAGCCGAGGAGGTGAATATGCTCACATCCGTTTTCTTCGACTATCCGTTGAACTTCGGGCATCGCTTCACCATCACCGACGATATAGAGCGGGACCTGTTTAAGCGGTGCCGCCGCTTCTATCAATGTCAAAATTCCTTTGCTCCGATGCAATCGTCCGAAATAGAGGATATAGTTTCCTACATCGAAACTCGGACTGATGTCGGAGACATCAACAAAGTTATGAACGGTTGAGATTTTGTCTTCCGGGATGCCGTGTGAGATCATCTTTTTTCGAAGGAAATGAGAGACGGAAATGAAATGGTCGAACTTCTTAACAGCACCGAACATGCGTGACACATAGGACTCTGTAACGCTTAACGCGGTCCGGGCAAGTGAACCTCTGTTGCACCGTTTCGGGAGTGCGCGCCAAAAGTGCTTACCTTCACACGCCTCACAAATCTCATCGTTTGAGAGATGGCTATAAACCGGACAGGTCAGCTTGTACTCGTGTAATGTCTGGATGAGCGGAATTCCGTTTTTTTTCAGGACCTCCAGGATTGAAGCAGTGAGTTTACCGTAGTAGATATGGAAATGCGCAAGGTCGATGTCTGTATCTTTCAACAACCTTTGAACTGATTTAACGGCATCGTGCGAATATAAAAAGCGCAATAGATCTCCTGCTCCGGGATGCTCGAAGTCAGCACCGCGTGGAAAATAGCGTTCCCACTCAGACGGCTCATTATTAGGGTTCGCTGCTGTAAACGGGATGACTCCGTGTCCATGTTTCTTCAACAACTCGGCGAGGGTAAAGAAGTACCGATCAGAACCGCCACGGATATAGTGGTTTTGCGAGACGTTCAGAATTTTTAATTGATCGATTCTGGAGTGCTGTGTTCGTTGGCCTTGCAGGCTTCTGGTTAGGTCGTGAGTGTAACTGGAGATGGGTTCGTTTTTCATTTTTTTGATTTTCCTCGTGGATAAGTAACAGGGTTTAGAATTTCGGCGTTTTCCGTGATCGAGTTGGAGAAGCACCTAAGCAAACCCCACCACTCCCTTATGGGCTGCTGCCTCAAGATAATTCTCATTCTGGAATAGACCAAGGACCTTATTCATCCTATAGACCAGTGAGAAGCGTTGGATATGGAAAGCCGGCATCGGCGATCCGTGTATTCGCGAACGGTTTATAATAGACTGTACCTATCTGTTTGATATTCAGAACAGGATCGGCGGCATCTACAATAACCTCCGCTATCTTAGCAGTATCTGAATTTCCCCACCAATTGTTGGTTACCATCAAGTCAAATTTTACATTCAAACGGAGTGCGAAGATATTCGCGTTCAAATTGTTGTCTCGAATAATAGATTGAACATTCTCACAGAAGATGCCAGTCTCATTTTTGGTGATATTATTTTTTTGAATTTTGGGTCGTGTTTGACGGCCTATAGTCCGAATCCCGATATGATTGTCAAGAATATCGTTATGTTGAATGAGAGCGTCACTCCCATCCAGAGTGATGGCGGTTTCATTGTGACGAAGGGTACACTCTGAGACAGTTGGTGATGTCGTTTTAATGTCGATGGCAATCGTGGCATATTCCAGAACAGCACCTCTGATAAAACTCTCTAAATCGTGTGTGTGGTCGAAGAGGATACCGGTCCAATCACCGGATGTAGGTCTGATATTGTCGGATGTGAGATGCACAAGCCGAATTACCCGATCTTGATCCACAGGTGTTCCAACCTTCAGAATACCTCTCACGCTGAGAAGGGCATCCTGTCCGAATTTAACTGTCGTGCCGGGCGGTATGTTAAGGGTTATATCCTGCGGAATCTCCAATGTCCCGTGTACAGTATACGTCTTTTCGGGGTCCCACGTTTCATTATGAGGCAGTCGATGGTCTCTTAGAACAACTTCTGAGGTCTCTTCAGGTGATAGAGGATTAGAGGTTTCTTGTGTCGTACAACCTACACCTATCACCAAACCATGGCAGAAGATGAATAGATAATATATTAATCGAATTTTCATTTTTTATCTGCTGTTTCAATAAAGTTGCTATTTTGTAGTGTTTGTTGCAATTCGCGGGGGTTTTCGTCAAAAAACTTGAATACGAAGGCGGATCTTAAGGGGAATACTTCAAAGTCTCGGGTCAACTGCCTCACTTTCAAGTGCCAGAACTCCGAAAACGCATTCATGAACACGGGACAACGGTTCACGGTGAACGAACCGCTCAAGTGCCTCAACGCCCAACGCAAACTCTCGAAGGGCAAGAGTCCGTTTGTGAGAAAGTCCGCGAGAACGGAGACGCTCTAAGTTTTGAGGCAATGTATATTCAGGACCATAGATTATCCGTAAGTATTCACGACTTCGGCACTTTATAGCGGGCTGGACCAACCCTCGCTTGCCTTGAACGACGAAATCCAGAGGTTTAATGACTGTTCCTTCACCGCCCCGCTCAGTGAGTTGCTCCCATTGACGGATTGCTTCAGTTTGGCTGGCGTTATCGGTCACATCAACTATCCCGTAGTGAGTTGCGAACAATAGGTTGTCCTTAGAACTTTGACAGAGTTTCGTAAGTATTTGCATGTGCCACAGATGGTCTCTGTCGAAATACACCGCCCCTTCCGTCGCAAGCAGATGGAACGGAGCCAGTTTCATATCTGCAATAGATTGGACGGGCCAACAGTATTCCTGATATGCTTTAATATATGCAGTCACTGCTGATGCGCGTTGACGATAGTTATCCAATATACAATTCACATCAATGCCTCGCTCGGATGCGGTTTTTAGGGAGGCGATCGTTTCTTCTAAAGCGACACGCGCCGATGCTCCCACGGGTGCATACTGTTGCTGTAACAATTCCTGAGCCTTAACCGACCAAGGCATCACTTCGCAATCAAAACATATCCAATCTGTATTGAAAGTTTCCCAATAACCGACCTTGTCTATCGCTGATTTTACCTGTCCCAACAGTTCAGCTTCAATTGCAGCATCGCTAAAGAAACGTCTACCGGTCCGTGTGTAACAGATACCGAGCGTGTCGTCCGAGACACCAAATCGTCTTTTTGTGGTTTCCGGATCTCGGCAAACGACAACGACAGCGCGGGATCCCATGTGTTTTTCTTCCCAGATGACCTTGGATACGCCCTGTTTTCGATAATAAGTGAACCCTTCCGCAGGATGTTCAAGCAACCCCGGATTGCTTGTCGTTTCAGTCGGTGACATCGTGGGGGGAAGATAGATAAGCCATTTTGGGTTCACAGCGAAACGACTCATCACCTCAAGCGCGGTTATCGTATTCTCCTCACGAATGGTTACGTTGTGGTGTAACCGGGTGCTGATAATACGTCTCCCAAGGACATCATCAATGTTTAGGATATCATCGGACTGCTGCGTTCCAACAGACGAGGATTTGTCCACTTCATCAACAAGCGGCTTAATCGGTTCATAATACGTCCGGTGCGCTGGGATAGACACGAGTTCTTTTTCAGGATATCGCAATGCTGTCAGTTGACCGCCGAAAACACATCCAGTATCAATGTTGATCGTTCGGTTTATCCATTGTGGCTCGGCGACTGGCGTGTGTCCATAAACAACCATAGCGGATCCGCGATATTCGTCAGCCCAATTGAGTCGAATGGGTAAGCCGAATTCATCGGTTTCTCCGGTAGTTTCGCCATACAGTGCGAACTCTCGCACACGCCCTGATGCCCTGCCTTGTAATTCCTCCTTCATTCCTGCATGCGCGACGACCAACTTTCCGTTGTCAAGTACATAGTGGCTCACCAAACTATCTATAAATTCTACGATTTGTGTCTTAAATTCGGTTGATTCTTTCTCCAATTGAGAAAGCGATTCCGCCAATCCGTGTGTTAGATTCACATTCCTGCCGCGAAGTGCCTGAATCAGTTTTACGTCATGATTCCCCGGGATGCAGAGAGCCCTGTCACTCTTTTGCATCTTCATGACCAAACGTAACACTTCGGTGACCTTTGGACCCCGATCAACAAAATCCCCGACGAAAACCGCTTTTCTGCCTTGTGGCGGCTCAACAATCGTGTCGCCATCTGGGTATGTTGAGATATTGTAACCGAGTTCTTTGAGCAACTCAACAAGTTCATCAAAGCAGCCGTGAATATCACCAATAATATCAAATGGGCCCTGCTCGCTTGTGCGATTCACCCACAATGGCTGCCTTTCCACACAGATGGCTTCAACCGTTTCAGGTGTGGGCATCACATAGACGAAGTGCCGAAAACCTTCGCGTTTGAGATTTCGCAGCGAACGGCGGAGTTGTCGACTCTGTTGGAGGACGACGTGAGGTTTTAAATTTCGGTCGGGACGTGCTTCGTTTCTTTCTTGACAAAGTTTTATGGGCATGTCAAACACAACGGCAACGGTTAAGTAGTGATATTCGCGCGCCAGTGCCAACAAAGGTTTTCGAGCTTCAACCTGAACATTTGTGGCATCAATCACTGTTAATTTCCCGGCGGCGAGTCGTTTGGCTGCGATGAAGCGCAACACTTCAAAGGCATCGCCCGTTGCCGTCTGATCGGTTTCATCGTCTGAAACAAGTCCTCGGCAGAAATCCGACGAAAGAATCTCGGTCGGCTTAAAATGCTTACGTGCAAAGGTGGATTTACCTGAGCCCGAAGCTCCAATGAGAAGTACAAGTGAAGGTTCAGGAATTTTCATTTTTTTAATTATGGGATTTGCTCTGCTCTCCACTCGGTTACGGGCAGGTTTTTGATTAAGTCGCGACTGGTTTTGGGAATTTGATCGGTTTCCTTTACTCATCTTTGCACGCTTTCATATCGTTCCTTCTCCACCATCTTCTCGGGTAAAGACCGCCATCTGCGTTGGTGGTCCAATATCTTCAACTGCCGGTCCGATCGGATGAAATACAACGGTATAACCGAAACGTTTAGAAATACCCACTGCCCAAGACTGAAATTCGTCGCGTGTCCATTCAAAACGGTGGTCCTTATGCCGAAAGTATCCAGCCTGTAGGTTCTCAAACTTCACATTGTATTCTATGTTCGGTGTCGTCAACACAACCTTTCGAGGACAAGCAAACTCGAAAAGCACCCGCTCAAAAACTGCCAGTTGTGGCAAATCTAAGTGTTCAATTACCTCTACAACAGCCGCCGCATCGTATCCACTCAAGCGTTTATCTCGGTACCCGAGCGATCCTTGGAACAGGCGAATCCGTTCTTTCTGCTTTTCCGGCAACCGATCGTGGTGGAGTCGTTTTTGCGCAATTTTCAGTGCCCGATGCGAAACATCCATGCCGACGATCTCCTCAAACTGCCTTTCAGCCAACAACTTAGGAAGAAGTTTCCCTTCACCACACCCCAAATCAAGAACGCGTTTCGCGCCACATTGTTTAAGAATCTCGGTGACTGCAACCAACCGGATTTCGTTCAGACCGATTCGTTCCTCAATCTGTGCTTCTGCTTGTGCTTGAGTTGTCTTGTGAGTCTCTTGACCATCTTTTTCGCGCAGTTGCGTAAGTGCTTGAGAGGTAAGCCGATGCTGATGTTTCAGATAGCGACGAACAATAGATTCCTGTTCTGGGTGTGCAGCGAGCCAATCGTTCCCATGTTTCGCCAGTTTTTCGATCTCTGCATCGCCAACCCAGTAGTGCTTCTCATCGTCAAGGACAGGGATCAAAACGTAAAGGTGCGTGAGGAGTTCACTCAAGGAACAGGTGTTTTGGAGTGTTACTGTAAAATAACGACTTTCGCCCCAATCTGGGAAATGTGTATTTAGCGCGTGCTGTTCTGCCTCAATTGTATAGCCGAGCGGTTCGAAGAGTCGTCGCAACAACTTATCTCCGCCGCGACACGGCAGAATGGATAACCTCGCACTTAGCGGAATCTCGGTCTTCACGAGTTCTGGACGTTCTTTGCATTTACCGGACAACGCACTACCAAACACCCGCGCGACTGCGACACTCAGAAATGACGAGGCAACGTAAGGACGATCGCTGACGTACTGGGCTAATGCGAAATTTTCCGTAAATTGCCCGCGAGGGCGGCGGATAAGTCCAACCGAATCAACATCAAGAAGCAGCGCTGCTGTGCATTTTTCGGTACTCGCCTCTGGATAAAAGACATGTGCTTGCCCAAAGGAGAGATCAAAGGATTGAATTCGAGATGGGTGTTTATGCAACAAATAACCGAGATCCGTTGCGGGAGAATACATGGTCGATATTGTTAACAGCATAGCAATGTGTCAAGAAATGCGGATGGTAAAAGAAAACATGAGTGTCGAGTTGGATTCCACTTTCTACTCAATCGCAACTACGTTTCATTGCGTCAGTACGGATTATTATATCTTCTTTTTCCCACCTTGTCAAGATTCTTGTAGAGGCGTTAGGGTTCATTCAGTTTTAGGATTTACCATAAATAACTCTCAGAAGGATGGAAATGTGTGTAATTTGTTTTAAACCTCAAAAAGCAGTATAATAGAGTCAATCCCTTTTAACTCACATTTTGCACCACCAAATATGATGGAAGCCATGCTCGGAGGATATTGTAATATGGCGGATTTTGATTCTCATGCATATATACCTGTATACCCGGGCCCGAACGACGATCTGCTTGAGGCGCAAGCGCGAGTTTGCACGGGACCCCATCAGACGCGTCCGTTAGGTATAAACCCCGCGGACTTTCCGCAACCGGAGCCACTCCTTGAAACGCTTCTGAAGTCCCTAAAGGGTGAACTTCCAAAATCAGCAGCAGCTTCAGCGGCACAGATGGGTGCGTTCTTTGCGGCGATGACACTTCGAGCCTATTTCCCGAAAGCGACACAATGGAGTCCTGCAGAGCAAGCGGCGTTTCGCAAATACAATTCAGCACTCACGGAGCAACTGCCCCCGGAAATCCGATATCTCATGAACCCTGAGCAGGGTTACACTCCAACGAATTCGACAGAGGCAATCGTCGTGAATGCGTTAGAAAAGATCCTACGGGCAAAACATTTAGGCTATGCCGAAACCCGTGAGATGTGTAAAGCCATCCTTAGCAATGACGTGAAACCTGCTTTTAAAGGTGCCGCGCTTATTGGACAGAGAATGAACCGAGAAACTTATCAGGAGGTGCGAGGTTACCTTGACGCGTTTTTCGAACCCGAAGCAGTCCAACCAATCAATGTTGCAACGTTAACACATTTTGGGCAACCCTATGACGGTGCAACACGTTACTTTCGTCCGACGCTGTTCGTCGCGGCGGTGCGTGCCGCACTTGACGAAGCATCGCTCCTCCACAGTGTGGATGCAATGCCCCCAAAGAACGGTGTGACAGAGGAAGCCATCTTGATAGCACTGGGCGCAAACACACAACTGTCGCTTGCACAGACGGCTTCACTGATTACAGACGAATCGGTGGGTTTCGGATACATCAGTCAGCGCGAGTATTGCCCTGCCGCCTATAACTTGCGCGAGCTGCGTGTGCACATCAAGAAACGTCCGCCTTGGGCAGCGACTGAGAAGGCGCAACAGTTCTTCTCGGCACGAGAGGCAAATTACATGGTGCTTGGCTACTATCACATCGGTTACGAGAAACCTCTTCTCCAACTGGCATGGGAACGTGGGGTTGATGCCGCGGTTGCTGTGAAAGGGGAGGAAGGCACAAGCCATTATGCACTCCGACTTGGTAAGCCTTCTACGAGCGATAGGATGGCAATCAACTACTCTCAAGGCTTCCGTCGTGTGAACGGTGTCCGTGAAGATTTTGCGTTGGATATCGATCCAGAGATTTATGGATTTGACTATATGAGAAGTCCACGTCCGGAAGTTGTCAGCGCGGAGGCATTTGCGGAGGCGGGTGTGGCAGCATTATCCGGTGAAAAAGGACATATCTACGACAGGATTCTCCTAAACGCAGCGATGGTAGATTACCTGTTAGGGATTTGCCCAGAACCTGAGGATGCAATTGCCCGCACGCAGTCAGTGATGGACGATGGACACGCGTTGAAGCATCTACAGGCGTATATAGCCGCCAGCAATCAGTAGCAGAGACTTTCTGCTTATTCAAATCCCCTCCGACTGCTGAGCCCCGACTCTCGACAGCCCATTAAATAGGACTTACGCACGCCGCTCTTTTGTAGCATAACCTGTGAGGGTGTGCCACGAGAACATCTGTGTTTCTTAGGGTGCTTCCTCTCATAAAGCGTCTGATGGTCAAAGTGGCGTAAGTCCTGTTAAATGTAACCTGTTGAACCATCGGGTCGGATGGGGCAGGTGCGCTGCCAATGGATGTATTCGTTGTCAGCGATTGCCGATTCATTTACTTCCACTCCCAAACCGGGACGGTCACGCAATTCCAAATAACCGTCTTTTGGCAGATAAGGTTCGTCCACCCAATCGTTCCACTCTGTCTCTGTCGGCAGGAGGTACTCAAGGATTTTGAAATTCGGTGTTGCGGCGGAGAAATGGACATTTACTGCGGTTGCGAGCGGTCCCATCGGGTTGTGCGGTGCAATACTGACGTAGTGTGCTTCGGCAATCGCCGCAATTTTTCGCATCTCCAATAATCCACCACAGACGCAAATGTCGGGTTGAATGATGTCAGCACCTTGCACCGAAATAACATCCAGAAACTCAAAGCGTGTATAGAGAGATTCGCCTGTCGCGAGCGGCACTTGCATCTGGGAACGTAGCCGTGCCCATGCGGGCATGTGTTCAGGTCGAAGCGGCTCTTCATAGAAATACGGATCGTAGGGAGCGAGAGCATTTGCGAGTTGGAGTGCGCGAATCGGCTCGAAGATTTTGGCGTGTGGATCGAAGGCGATCTCCCAATCCGCAGGTGTGTTATTCCGAATTTGCTCAAAATAGGTGGCGGCTGCATCGCAAACGCGTCCCCAGCGATCTGCGTCGGGATCGCGTTGGTAAGGACTCGTCTTGAAAGCAGTAAATCCCCAATCTTCGTGGAGTTTGTGGGCTTGATCCGCAGCTTCGATGCCATCTCTGCCGCCGATACCACGATAGACGCGGATGCGGTCGCGAGCGTGTCCACCAAGGAGCATGTAGACCGGTAAGCCCGCAGCTTTTCCACTGATATCCCAAAGGGCGTGATCGATAGCAGAAATAACAGCAAGTCCGGCACCGCCTGGTGGGAAACGGAACTGCTGATGCAATTTCATCATTATATACTCGATCCGCCTCGGATCGTCACCTTGAATCATCTCAAAGATGTAGTCAGCAATTGGTTCAACAGAGAGATCGGGACCTGTAGAGTAGGCTTCACCCCATCCGTAGAGACCTTCGTCTGTTTCGACTTTAATAAGACCGCGAGGTCGTTTGCCAAATCGCGCCATAAAGGTTTTGATCGCTGTGATTCTCATTCTTTTAACGATAGACCTCCGTTTGAAATAGCCATCAGCACGGATTTTTTCCAAAAAATCCTTTCAGCTATCAAGTATCAGTTAAAGAGGGATATTAGCGTTCTGATACCTCTTGTTCCTGATTGTCGATCGAGCCTCTTTACCACAGATGCGTGCGAAACGGTGAGGCAGGTAACCCTTCTTTGTTGATGAGATTCGGTTCCGCACTTTGATGCCAGCCAAATCGGACTGCGACCGGATTTTCAATGGCATTATTGGAGACGACGATTGTGTCCCCATCAATCATCGCATTCGCTTCGACGAATTGCTTGTTTTCCCCTGCGATTTCAAACCATGTGAGTGGTTTCTCGTCTCGTGCTATCAAACCATTCCCGATAAAGTCAAAACTCAGTCGAATCGTGTCTCCTTCTACTACCATCGACTTGTAAATCGGACCTGAGTAGGTCACATCCTCTCTAGCGTATGTTTTCGCAAGTGCCCACAACGCAAGCCGCCTCCCAACCTCCTGTTTATTTTGCGGGTGGATGTCCTTGAGGTTACCCACATCCGTCGTTACAGCCATACCGGTACGCGGTATAGATAATGTCGCAGCTTGTGCTTCCCAAATTGCGGGTAGAAGAAATGGGCTGGCTCCCCAACCGTAGTTAAATGGGGCAAGTTGCACAAAATAGAAAGGGAAATCGCCCTGTCCCCATACTTCGCGCCACCCATTGATGAGTGCTTTCATCTTTTCGTGGTAGAGCATTCCGTCCTGAAGGTTCGACTCACCTTGGTACCAGATTGCCCCGCGTATCGCGTAAGGGACGATCGGATGTACCATACCGTTGTAAAGTCCGGTTGGTCTCGCTCGGTGCCTTAAAGGGTGTCTATTATCAGGCATCTGCGTAAGGCGGGTATCGGTTTCTAATGCCTTCCGCGTCCTCTCTATCCACACCTCAATCTCCCTCATTTTTTCGGGAAGTTGTTCGCGATAACTTGCGTCAGCCTCTTGGATCTCTTTGGATATGGATTCAAGTGCAGGAACACTGGCGAAACCGACAGGTGGTGTCCAAGGCTCAATACGGGTGCCGCCCCAATTGGTACTTATTAACCCAATCGGGACATCAAGGTTTTTGTAAAGTTTTCTGCCAAAATAGTAAGCAACAGCGGAGAAATTCTCAATTGTTTCTGGGGTGGTCTCATCCCAGTTGGCTTGGACATCTTGCTGAAGCAATCCGGATGGCCTGTGTGGGATGTCAAACAGTCGGATTTTTGGATAATCCGCCGCAGCGATTTCCGCCTCATTGTCTTTTGACGCACGGACAGACCATTCCATATTCGATTGCCCGGAGCAGATCCAAACTTCCCCGACAAGGACATTCGTCAATTTAAGGGTGTTACTTCCAGTAACACGAAGAGTATAAGGACCACCAGCTTCCATTGTGGGAAGTTTGACGCGCCAATCACCTTTCATATCGGCAACTGCGGTAGTTGAGAAAAACGGATCAGCATTCTCATCTTCAGTCCTGAGAGTGATTGTGATTTCCTCGCCTGCGGCTGCCCAGCCCCAGATAGGGACTTCTATGTCGCGTTGTAACACCATGTTACTTCCGATGACATGCGGCAACGTAACCTCGGCATGCGCGACGGGTTGCGTGAAGAGTAATAAGATACCGATAAAAAACAGTATGATTCGTCTCATGCTTGTGCCCTTTCAATTAGATAGTTAATGCTACGCCCTCTGTAATTTCAATTGGCAATTTTCATAAGATCTCGTCTTTTATTTCCCGCTTCCATGTCCGTAATAGATTATAGCATTGAGATATCCTGCTGTCTTTAACAAAATTATATTAACCCAAGTCGCCAGTTCTGTAGCATAGGAAACTGTTAGCCTGTGCATATATGTAGCATAGGCTGTTAGCCTGTGCATATATGTAGCATAGGAGACTGTTAGTTTCCTGTGCATAAAGGATTTTCGCTGAAAAACAGCATCTGTCGGTTTCTGAAAAACTGGTCCGTAGCAACTTATACCAAATCTAATTGAAAGTTCTTCATAAATGTGTTATTGTATGCTTCATTCTTTGCTAAGGAGTCAAGCATCAATGAACAAAAAAGTGCCAGAGA
>RKRR01000032.1 GCA_007571305.1 Candidatus Poribacteria bacterium
AAAACGCTTTATCAAGTCAAACACGGATTACTTTCTGAATACCTGTGTCAACAACTGAAGTCTCCTGCGATATAAATCGCTGCTGCGTAAGTCCTAATTAACGTGAGTTCAGATTTTTTGTCTTCTTTATGTAGAATTCACGTTAATATAAGAAAACTGAATTTTGATTGCTCTGCGGCATAGAAAATGCTACCATCTTTTAAACGCCAGTCATAGTCTTTAGTCTATTTACTTCGGGATGTGCTTCGTTTTTTTTACAGGAGGGTATTGTACCATAAAATGGCAGTTTCAACAATTGAGTGGGTGGATGGCAGAATTCGGATGATCGACCAGACGCTGTTGCCCAATGAATTCAAGCAAATTTATTGCGATGATCTCCCATCGGTTTGGGAAGCCATTAAATCCTTGCGTGTGCGCGGTGCCCCCGCGATTGGCATTGCTGGTGCTTTGGGTGCTGTGCTCGGAATATGGGATTCCACCGCGAAAACCTACGACGCTTTTGCCACAGAACTTAAATCCGTTACCGATTATTTGGCGACATCGCGACCGACAGCTGTTAATCTTTTTTGGGCACTGGATAGAATTACCCGAACAGCACAAGAGAACAACCACTTTCAAATTCGTGAGCTCAAGGAAGTCCTACTCGCTGAGGCTTTGGAGATTATTGATGAGGATAAAGCGATGTGTCGTGCGATTGGACAGCACGGTATGGCGTTACTCAACGAGAACGACACTATTTTGACGCATTGCAACGCTGGCGGGTTAGCAACATCCGACTATGGCACAGCGTTAGCTGTGATGTTCAGTGCACACGAAGCCGGTAAGAAAATCCAAGTCTACGCTGATGAGACGCGCCCGCTTTTACAAGGCGCACGCCTCACCACTTGGGAACTCATGCAAGCAGGCATTGATGTGACGCTTATCTGTGATAACATGGCTGCGCAGGTTATGAAAGAGGGAAAAATCCAATGCGTCATTGTCGGTGCTGACCGGATTGCCGCAAATGGGGACACCGCAAACAAGATCGGCACCTATAATGTCGCTATCCTCGCGGAAGCACACGGTATCCCTTTTTATGTCGCCGCACCGACTTCAACCTTAGACTTCGCCCTTGAAACCGGGGCAGAAATTCCTATTGAGCAGCGGGCAGCGGAAGAAGTAACCGAAGGCTTCGGAAAACTCACCGCGCCTGAAGGTGTCAAGGTCTATAGTCCTGCATTTGATGTTACGCCCGCAGCGTTCGTCGCGGCAATTATTACCGAAAAAGGTATAGCGCGTGCCCCTTATACAGAGAGTCTGAAGGCTTTGCGCGACGCATAGTGAAATCCTTCAGATCACGCAGCTTTTGCAATGTTCGATCGGGTGCCGCTTATGTCGAAACATTCATATTGGTTCGTATTCATAATCCGGGTCGCGAACGCCATTGCTTGTTTTTCCGTGAGGTAACCGTCCGCAATTTCGGCTTCAAGGGCGCGGCGAATTTCGTTTCTGGCTTGAATCGAATACGCCATTGCACTCGTCGGCCACCCTGTATCGCCGCCGAAAGCGAACAATTTATTTGACGGAACAGCATGGATACACCGACGGAGGAAATCACGCGAACTGTACGGATCAATGCTCCACGCCCAGCAGAAATCGACCCAAATGTTACGATAATGCTTGGCAAGTGCAACCAGCTCATCGTTATAAGGGTAGGCGATGTGCATCAATACAAATTTCGCATCGAGATACTGAGCGAAGAGCGCACACATATTGCCAGCAGGGATACGTCGCACTGGCATCCTATCATTGCCAGCATAATAACCGGTGTGAATCTTGAAGGGAAGATTGTGTTCAATCGTGAGCTCAACACCTCGCGCCCAACACCAATCGCCGAGACAGAGTCGCGTCGCTTCGTCAACCTCTGCGGCAGACTTTGTGAGAACAGCGTTGAGCGCAGCAGAAGCCTCAGCATCGCTCCTTTCGATCCAGTTGAGCGTACGGTTGTAAGCATGTTGTGATTTTACAGCGATAGCACAAGGGGCGTGCTTGGCAAAGATTGCCTCCATAGCACTCTTGAGTGATGCAAGGTTGTTGATTTCGATATCTGTTTCGGCGTGGATCGCACTTGGATCAACCTGTCCGTTACAGAATGTCGCCCACGAGAGATCATAGAGGAAAAAATCGGGCCCTGAGGTATCCGGGGTACACTGCCAACTGAAATCATCGGTTTGAATGTGGTCCAGATTCGCGATGTTGTGCAAAAGATGATAGCGTTTGCCGGGAGCGCGAAGCGGCTTTAGATTATCGGCACCCGCGAGCCCATCGCTTGTCAGTTCGTCGAGCCCATAGATGTGTTTCGCGATGAGGCTGACTGCCTCGCCATACCCAGTAAATTGCGTTGCTTCCCACGCGTCTCGGATACCTTCAAACCGTGAAGGGATGTCTTGAGAAGCGTCCATCAGGTTGCGCATCGCCTCTGGGGAGGCACCGGCTGTTACCAAGTCAGCAGGCACATAGTTTCCGAATAGGTCTTGGAGGATATCGGGTCCATTCTCAACCCATTCGGTTTCGCGTTTCATGTGCTCGTGTGTATCAACAAGGCGAATAGATTGAATGTGATGTGTCAAATCGGTGGTTGCCATGCAAGGTCTCCTTTAAATTCTGAGAATAGACTGTCCATAGTCCGATGCTTGATACTTGACAAATGCGTTGAATTATGATTTAATATATGAGGTCTTGACAATTTACTTCCGTTCTTACTGTTGTAGAATGGAGTTGGTTTCCAAAAAGATGAGATCTCCTCTATTGTATAAAGGGTAGGGTTGTTGTGTCAAGAAAAACCGAAAATTTGGTAGAGCCATTTGATGTTGGGCTTTCCGCTGTTTTTAAGCAGTGTTTCGCACCCTGAAGCACACGGTTTCGCTTATTAACTTACAGTACGATTAACGGCTCTGGCAAGTTCGGGAGACTCACTCGTAGGCTCCCCGTATGGAAAAGGAATGCTCGCGCAGGAACGCGAACCTGAAAAGGGACAAGACCGTAGGAGCATATAATGCCGACAGGACGGATTAAGTACTACAATTTCGATAAAGGCTTCGGATTTATCGAGCAAGATAGCAGTGATGCGGATGTCTTCTTGCACAGTTCCGCTATTAAGCAGCCCGAATACGAAGAACTCCGTGTTGGACAGCGCGTGAAATACAGTATTATTGAAGGTGAGAAGGGACTCGTTGCCCAAAACGTTGAAGTATTGTTGACCCCAACAGAACGCCGATGGTTGCGGCAAGGAAAGGCTGTTATTCCGCGAGGTTACGCTGGTTTCCCAGGTCAGGGTCAGGGCCAATTTATCAACGATAAGGCAATGACTTCCCCTGATTATGACGCTAACGAATCAAAGCCAAGTCGGAATCGCCGTGACCATGATACATCTGCAGCACCTTCGGGATCCACAACAAAACAACCACGCAATCAACGTCCATTGGCGAGGGACCTTAAGGTTTCCACAGCACCAACACAAGAGAGGCAAGCCCCATCTTCAAAACAACTCAGTTTTGGTGATCTTTACATCCTTAAGCAGATTAATTTTGAAACATCCATGTTTTTTGCGTTGTATAATCATGTACAACTGCCTGCTATTGTCCTTGAAATGACGCTCTCCAGTTTGACACTCAGTAGTAATGGGCGCGAGCAGAGCATCGTCAAAACGGATGTTAAATACTGTTATAAAGACATTGATGCAGAGAGGGTTCAAGCCGCCGTTGATATCGATGCCACTGTAAAGGCGCAGCAATTAACACCACTCACCTCTGATGCCCAAGCTCCTGATATTGATACCGAAGCCGTTCAGCGCGCCCGAAAAAATGGAACCTCAATTGGGGTTACACTCCGCGAGGGAGAGACCTTTCGTGGTGTTATAGACTGGGTCAGTCCGTATGAGATTAAGCTTATTTTAGAGAACGGCTCGAAGGTTGTTATTTTTAGGCATGCTGTGTACAATCTTGCCGTAGATTAGGTGCTACCATGGAAGCCTATCACGAACTCCTTGATGAGATTCAGCTCGATATTGAACGTCTGCGCGAAGAATCGGGGGGTGTACCGTGTCCATCCAACTGTTTTGCCTGCTGCCGAAACACCGCAACAATGGCGATAAGTGAAGTTGAGGCTCGCGACTTAAAGGTCGGATTGGAAGCACTGCCTATTGAAATCCTCCGACACATTCGTCGGAAAGCAGAGCAGAGCATCAGAAAATTGAAGGCGCACGGCTATGACGTTGAAAATATAATGCCGGATGCTGGCATGGAAGCAATTGCGGTCATAAAAGGCACACCTGAAGGCGAATGCCCTATGCTCATCGGTGGGGTTTGTGCTATCTACGAACACCGTCCTGTCATCTGTCGTGTCTGGGGGTATCCGATCCACAGTGGCAATGAGTTAGCGTGTTGTCATAAAACTTTCATTGGGAAACGTCGTCGTTTCCGTCCGCTCAATTACGATCGCTATTGGAAAGTGTGTCAGAACCTTAGCACGGAACTGGGTGCTACTCGGAAGACACCTAACTGTTATCTCGTCTCACAATTGTTATCAGCGTAACACAAAACACGACCTCTGTACCTCTCTTGTGAAGCCTAAGTTTCAGGCGTATTTTCACTCAACTCACGCAAAAACTCAAACGTATAAATACCGGTGCGATGTCCATCGTTCCATATCAGCCGCACTGCATAGCGTCCGACGCGTTGGATGTCCACGAGATGTAAATTTTCAAAAAAATCGTCAGAAGGTAGAATGTGAAAAAGATCTTTTCCGGATCGCGTGGCATCGCAACGGGCACAAGGGCATTTTTGGCGAAGGATGCGGTAGGGTAACTCGCTGTGATGTGAATCCTTCCATTGGATTTCCAGCCCTGTACTGCTTCTTTCAATGCGAGTCGGTTGGAATTTCTGCATAACGACTTCTCAAAAGCATTGTCTTCCGTTTAGAAAAAACGGTTGCTGGTGTGTGAGACCACAGATCATCTCACACACCAGCAACCGTTCAATGAGTTGTGATTGAAGGATTATTCCTACTATCCGTTATTCAAAGTACTCCGCATTGATCTCAATGAACTCTTCCCACTCTTCAGGAACATCTTCTTCCATGAAGATGGCTTCGACGGGGCATTCGGGTTCGCATACACCACAATCGATGCACTCTTCCGGGTCGATGTAGAGCTGATCCTCTTCTTCAAACTCATCAGCATCGGGTAAAGGGTGAATACAGTCCACTGGACACACATCAACGCATGCACTATCCTTAACTTCAATGCACGGTTCACAAATCACATACGTCATGTTGGAAAACTCCTTTCCGCTTAATTTACCATAAGAGCCTCCATATCACACGGACGGTAACTTCACTAACGGACGAGGTTAGTCCCTATTTGATGAAGGCATTACAAAGACATCGTCATATATGGCGGGCTTTTTGCTGTGCCTGCTGAGTTGCGATCAGGACACCTTGATATACTCCGCTTGCTGAAGCGAAGGTTTGATAAATGATACCACATGCAATTTGCTTTGTCAAATTATATTTGCAATGAATAGCAAATATTCCGTTTCGCCAACACTCATAAAAAGGTGAGCATTGTAAAAGAATTGACAATTCTGGATTTTTGTGGTAATATATTCATAGTCGAAAAGATGATGCTGCAACCCACTGTCCTATAAGCGCATGTTCCCTGTTTCAACAACAGAAAGTGCCCCATGAAAAAGCCTTCTCGTAAGAAGTGGCAATTCAAAAATTCTGATTTTGATAGTAGTTTAGTATTGGCCTCCGAAGTAGGTATCTCTCCGTTTGCGGCACAGCTGCTCATCAATCGAGGAATAAAAACGGCTACTGAAGCACGTTCCTACCTTTACCCAACTCTTGATGAATTGCACTCTCCTTTTAAATTAGCGGATATGGACAAAGCGGTGGAACGGATACACAGAGCGATCTCTCGTGGTGAGAAAATTTGTGTCTATGGCGATTATGACACTGATGGCACTACAGCGACTGCCTTGTTGCTCAATACATTCCGCCAGATAGGGGTCCCCGTTGACTACTATATCCCGAATCGGTTTGGAGAAGGTTACGGGCTTAGTGAGGACACTGTAAAAAAAATCCACGAAAAAAATAAAGCGAAGTTACTTATTACCGTAGACTGTGGTATCACCTCAGTGAGAGAGGTTGAACTCGCGAATCAACTCGGTATGGATGTCATTGTCACGGATCACCACCAGCCAGAGAAGGAGCAGCCACCAGCATACGCCCTGATCTCACCTAAGATTCCGGGGAATGAATATCCCTACACCGAACTTGCCGGTGTCGGTTTAGCCTTTAAATTGGCACAAGGGTTAATAGACGATAAACCGTTTCTTGAATCACTTCTTGACCTAGTAGCGTTGGGTACCGTCGTAGATATGGCATCGCTCACTGGGGAGAATCGTATTTTGAGTCGCTTGGGGTTAGCAGAACTTGATAAACGCGAACGCCCCGGAATTCATGCCTTATGCGAAGTATCCGGTCACAAAATTGACACACCGCTTGATGGATATGCTCTCTCTTTCAAGTTGGGACCCCGTATCAATGCCGCCGGACGCATGGATACCGCCCACAAAGTGGTTGACCTCCTCACCACCGATTCCGCGGATGTCGCAACTCGGATTGCCTCTGAACTCAATCAGGCAAATCGGAGACGAAAAGAGTTAGGAAAGCAGATTCAAGACCAAGCATTGGAGATAATTGAAAAAGAGATAGATGATGATACCATCGGGATTGTTGTTGCCAGCGACAAGTGGGACGAGAAAGCACAAGGAGTAGTCGGTATCGTTGCCGCCCGTTTGATGCAAACCTTCTACAAACCTGCTGTTGTCCTTGCAATTGACGGTGATGAGGCTACTGGGTCTGGGCGTTGTATTGAAGGAATGAACCTTGCTGATAGTTTTGTTGCCTGTACCGAATTGCTCGTGAAACACGGTGGACACAAAGCAGCAGCAGGGTTAACACTCAAAACTAAAAATATTCCCAAATTCAGGGAGGCTTTTAACGAATTCGCTCGTGAGAACCTCACAGATGAAGCATTGCAACCGAAACTCGACCTTGAGTTTGAAACGCGTCTTTCGCTTTTGACGTTAGAGACACTAAAGGAACTGGAGCAATTTGAACCCTTTGGAATGGATAATTCAACACCCTATTTCGCGACGCGACGCGTCAAAGTGGATGGTGTACCTACCCAAATGGGAGACAAGAAAAACCATCTGCGAATGTTTGTTAGTGATAGCACAGTGAAACGTCGCGCGATCGACTGGGGAGCAGGCGATAAACTTATCACCTTCAAACGTCCCAATATGTCACTCGACATCGCCTTTTCACCACAGATTAATGAGTGGCAAGGGACTCGTTCCGTACAACTGATCCTTGAAGATTGGGAGGCGCACTCCGAAGGCAGAGACATGAACTGGGATGTATTTCCTAAACTCAGTGATGAATCCCCTGTAAAACTTGTTGACAAACGGAACGTTAATAAAAAGAATTATCTTTTAAATTTGCTTGCGCGAGAGGAATCTTGTATAATTTATGTACGTGACGAAGAAATGTTGGATCTCTTGCTCACAAAACTCTTACCGGAGAGCATTGAGGGAATCGCGCGGCACAATGCGGCAACACCAGAGGCAGAAGAAACAGCACTATTGAAACAGTTGGAAACTGGCGATCTGCGAACTATCGCGTCAAGTAGTACTTTTTCTCGTTCGGAAGCGTTTCCTTTCGTTAAACACGTTGTTCTCTGTCATCTCGCGCCGAGCCGAGATATCTTTTTTAAACGGTGTGAACCCGCTTTTGCGACCTCCGAGACTTCCTATCTGCATCTCATCTACAACAACACAGATGAATCGGAGACGCACAACTGGATTTCTGAAAAATATCCTACGGGTGACGAATTGCGGCGACTGTACGGAAGCATACGAGCGGTTATACAATCCAATGGCATCGAGGGCTATCCTGAAACAGAGATACTAAAGGGCGGATTTGGATCCCTGTCAGCACTTCAAACTGGACTCACTATTTTTGAGGAATTGCAGTTTATCGAGCGGCATGGACACTCTGATAGCAGACTTGTAAAACTGCTTTCGGGACAGAAAAGTGACTTGTCTCGTTCACCGACTTATCTGAGAGGGGAATGGATTAAGCAGACGAGTCATTCTTTTATAGAGTTTCAATTAAAGGAAAACATCGAATCTATGTGGGAGCGCATAGACCATGAGTGTCAAATCCTTAGTGAACCAAATTCAAGTGTATAATCCGGATGCAGAGGTCGAACTTTTGGAGCGTTGCTATCGTTTTGCCCAAGAGGCGCACGAGGGCCAACAGCGAAAATCCGGGGAACCCTACTTTACACACTGCCTCAAAACCGCTGAGATACTCGCTGAACTCCGACTGGATACGCATACGATCTGCGCCGGACTCATGCACGATGTCCTCGAAGATACAAGGATCACACGGCAAGAGATGCAGGTTCGGTTCGGTGCGAATATCGCCAATCTCGTCGAAGGTGTCACAAAGATCGGTCAGTACAAACTCAGTATTGCCTCCCAAGCTCCAGATACGAAAAGCACAGTTGAACATCGCGTCCACAGGAACCGTCAAGCCGAGACCTACCGGAAACTTTTGTTAGCGACAGCGGAAGACATGCGGGTCATTCTGATTAAACTCGCGGATCGACTTCATAATATGGAAACGTTGGAGTTCCTCTCCAACGAGAAATGCCAACGGATCGCAAAAGAAACATTGGAGATTTATGCCCCGATCGCACACCGATTGGGGCTTTGGCGTATCATGGGCCGCCTTGAAGACCTCGCTTTCAAGCATCTCTATCCCATCGAGTACCGAAAAATTGCCGACCTCCTAAATCAGAAACTCACCGAGCGAGAGGCGTACTGTGACAAGATGGTTAAGCAGATTCGAGAAGAATTTGAAAAACGGAATGTTTTCGCTGATGTCCACGGCAGAACAAAGCATATCTATAGTATCTATCAGAAGATGCAACAGAAGGGAACACCTTTCAGTGAAATCCGGGATTTGGTCGGTCTTCGAATCCTCGTCAAAACCGAAGCGGATTGCTATATCGCGCTCGGGGCACTCCATCACAAATGGAATTATCACCCTGACAGACTTCGGGATTGGATTGGACAGCCTAAGAAAAATGGATACCAATCACTTCACACTACGATTCTTGATGACGGCCGGCCTGTTGAAATCCAGATTCGGACATATCAGATGCATAAAATTGCTGAAGATGGCATTGCGGCACATTGGAGTTATAAGGAAGGATTACCCACGAGCCAACAAGGACGTTCCATTTTCGCGAGTTATAAGCAGATACTTGAGGATATACAAGAGACGCAAGATAGTCCCCATCATTTCGTGGAATCCATGAAACTGGAACTCTTCCAAGATGAAGTTTATGTTTTTTCTCCGAAAGGGGATCTTTTTAAGCTACCTGCTGGCGCGACAGCGATCGATTTTGCCTATAAAATTCATACGGATGTTGGGCACACATGTGTCGGAGCGGAAGTCAATGGTGCTATTGCACCAATTCGACGTGTGCTTCAGAACGGTGATCAGGTTAATATTCGGACACAGCCAAACGGTAAGCCGAGCCGAAGCTGGTTGTCGTATGTGAAAACCGCCACCGCTCGAAGTAAAATTAATCACTGGTTTCGTGAAAAGGATAGGGCTGAGGCGTTGGAATTGGGTAAGAAATTTCTCGCAGCGGAGTTACGTGTTTCCTATCTTAATTCGCGTGATTATCTTAATTCCCCGAAATTACTTGATATTGCTAAGCAGCTCAAACTCAAAAATCTTGAGGAACTTTTCGTCCTGATTGGTAATGGAGAAGAATCTGCTACTCAGGTCGTTAATTTGCTGAAACCTGAGGTGCCGAAATCAGGTACCGAACCTTCCGAAGATCTTAACCAAAAACGAAAACTCGGATCACCGCCGGCTGTCCAACTTGAAAACGATATAGACTTAGGCATGATACGAGTTATGAAGTGTTGTAACCCGATTCCCGGGGATCAGGTCGTTGGTTATCTCACACGAGGACGCGGTGTGTCTGTCCACAGAGGGGGTTGTATCCGCATCCTTGACGAGCCTGAACGACTCTTAGATGTAAAATGGAGCGAAAAACCGGTCTCCGAAAACGGGAACCACCCACCTGCGGTCTATCCCGTTAAAATCTTCGTTGAATGCAGCGACCGACCCGGGATGCTCGGTGAAATCGCGACTGCTATTGCACAATGCGAGGTAAATATCCGCAGCGGTAATTTCCAACCCTCTGCCGTCCATCATGATGCCGAAGCCTCTGATAACCTGACGATAGATGTGACAGGTGCCGAACAGCTCGAGGCAGTCATGCAAGCGATTCGGGGCTTAAAAGGCGTACAACGTGTTACCCGTGAGTCCTAAATTCTATTTTTTCTATACGGGTGCTGGCATCCTTGAAATAACTTTAGTGATTTTCCCACTCCGTAGACATTCCGCACAAACGCGAATCCGTCTCGGTCCTTCCGCAGTTTGAACCCGGACCCGTTGAAGATTTGGCAGCCAACGCCGCTTTGTATGCCGCCGTGATTTGCTAATCTGATTACCTGTCATTGGACGTTTGCTACAGATAGTACAGACTCGTGACATTATGTCTATCTCCTTCCTTCGTCTTCTCTGAAAGTATTGGCAGAACTTCAAAATTAATGATACCACAATTACAGCAAAAATGCAAATTTCTTTATCGCTATTGGCAGAAAGGAGCTCCGATTCCCGACTGTTGATGACTATCTTGCTAACAACTGAAAACTGAATATCCCTCTAAGAAAATAGACATGACTTTTTTTTCAGTCTCTGCTATACTATATTTCAAGATTTCGACCTCCATGTTCCGGTTCCGTCCTTCGGTATACATAAGTT
>RKRR01000038.1 GCA_007571305.1 Candidatus Poribacteria bacterium
TTTATTGCAGCATTGACATCGCGGTCTGCAGTGAAACCGCAGGCATCGCAATGGTATTCCCTCTCTGACAGGCGTAAATCTTGCTTTTTCTCTCCGCAGTGGCTACATGTCTTTGACGACGCGAAAAACCGCGGTGCCTCTGTGATAGGGATACCCACTGCTGCTGCTTTTGTCTTCAGTTTCAGTAAAAAACCCCCCAGGGCTGAATCAGATAAGGCTTTCGCAAGTTTTCTATTCTTGAGCAGATTCGTCATCTTGAGTGTCTCAATACCGATAGCACTTGCTTTGTTGATAATAGCTGTCGTTGCTTGATGGTGGGCATCGTTGCGGATACAAGCGATACGATAGTGGAGACGCTCCACCTCCCGTTTCTGCTTATAGTAGTTGTTAGACTTAAACACTTTACGACTTAACTTACGTTGTTCGCGTTTGAGTTTCCGATCATAGCGTTTGAGGGGTCTCGGATTAGGATATTTCGTGCCATCACTCAAGGTCGCTAAGGTATTGATACCGACATCTATACCGAGAACAGGGGGTGTTGAGGTATCAACAACTTCGGTGTCCTCTGTTTCTACGGTGATAGAGACAAACCAGCGATGAGCCGTCCTGCTGATAGTTACTTTGATAAACTTGCCATCAAAACGGAAGGTTTGGAACATTTGGATCCATCCGATTTTAGGCAACTTGATACGTTTGTCCTCTACGCGAACGGCTTGTTCGTCTGTTGTCCAACTCTGCTTATGACCGCGTTTCTTGAAACGTGGAAACTTCGTCCGCTTGTTGACCCAATTTGCTATCGCTTCTCCGAGATTTCTGATCGCATACAAGCCTGCCCGTTGGTCTTGTGCCTGTGTCCACTCATAAGCCCTTTTCGTGTGATTGAAGTTCTTGTTGAGCGTTTGCCACGACTGAAAGGTGTCGTTATCTAAACCTGTCTTAAAATCGGATAAAGCGTGGTTATAGGCAAAACGCGCGTAGCCACATTGCTGAGCAAACCATCGTCGCTGCTTAAAAGTGGGGTCTCATGTGATTTTATGTGTTTTGTATGGCATATCTGACTCCTGTAGGATACTAACTCCCCTTGGTGTGGTGTGGCGATCGCACCAACAATCGCCACTGAGTCAGTCTTATTATCATATCACATAAATCACAGAGTGTCAAGTCGTTTTTACCTTTGCACGAGCGATATAGGTTGGACCCAAGTCTAAAGACTTGGGAGTGTCAGTGAATTCTTTCATTGCTAAATTCCTTGATTGGAGCAACTACGTATCAGAACCGGAAACCGTGTCCTTTGTCTCTCTTGTGAAAGTTCCACTTTTGCCACCCATTTTCTTGACAAGCCTGACCTCACCGATAACCATCTCTCTATCCACTGCCTTACACATGTCATAAACCGTTAAAGCAGCAACGGACACGGCAGTGAGTGCTTCCATCTCTACGCCTGTACGCCCCACTGTCTGGACTTCCCCTTCAATTTCGACCTGCGGCATATCATCCGAGATGACGAGTTCAACGCGAATTGAAGTCAATGCGAGGGGATGACACAAGGGAATCAGTTCACCCGTACGTTTCGCCGCCATGATACCCGCAAGCCGTGCGACCTCCAAAACATCGCCTTTCTTCATGCCTTGATGAGCAATAAGATGGAGTGTTTCAGGATGGGCAGTAATATGCCCACGAGCGACGGCAATACGCAGTGTTTCATCTTTACCACCGACATTCACCATCTGCGTGTTGCCTTTTTCGTCAAAGTGCGTTAATTGTTTTTTCATTTCTTAATCGCTCTCGGTTGCCAGCCGTCAGTAGTTCGAGTTGAAAACGTTTTGCCCTCGACAACGTTCTTTTACTGACTGCTGATGGCTAACATTCTGCTATAATCTGCTCGTATCTTTCGCGAAATTGCTGGAGGTAATTCCCCTCACCATGATAGGCAGCAACGTCTGCGGGGTTCGGCTGGATGGATACACCGCGCTTCAATACCGAAGCACTGAACGTTTCAACGTCAAAAGATTCGGCTTCTATATCGGAATCTGCATCAAAAAGTGCTTTGACCCCTGCAACAGCGGCACCAAGTGCGGCACCACCTTTCTCCACAGGAAGTGTCGGTCTGTTCCAGATTCCAGCGACACGCCGCATGATTTCAGGACTATCCGTTGCACCGCCCGTTACAAACAAGGGATCCTGTGTCTCCTTTGTGAAAACAGCAGAGTAGATATAAACCGCGGCGAGGCTCGTTTCAATAATACCCGTATAGTCCTCTGCGAATGTGGAGTGCGCGGTAGATGGGATTAACTCAAATGCACCAGAAACGGGGAAGGACTCAGTCTTCGGTTGCCAAAACGTCATAAACTGCCCAGGGTCAACGGTCTGCAACGCCGCTTCTGCAGGGGCGTATTCCTCTTTCGCCAAGCCGTAATGACTCCTCACGGCATCCCATACCATTGCACCGTTTGTGCGGCATCCGAACATAAACGGACGGTTGATACCGTCATACATTGCGTTGGCAAACCCTTCTGGATCGAGTGAATCCCCATCGGTTGACACCATATTGACGAAACTGGTTCCGAGACTCAGCAAATCCCCAGCAACAGGCACCTTCGACTGCGGATTGTCGCCAGAACCCGCTATTACAGCACATCGACCCTCGAAGCCATATTTCTCTATGTAATACGCGGCGAGACTGCCCACAACGGAGTCTGGACGCGCAAGTGCGGGCAATTTCGATCGAAGTGCTTCCACACCGCCCGGTAAGCCGTCCGCGGTTGCTGCCAACAGGGCAGTATCCCATGCCTTGTTCCGGTAGTTCATCAGCGACATCCCACATCCGTTCCCATAATCAATAGGGACTTCGAGGTTACCGGTCAGCACTGCGGGAATAAAACTGCTAATTAACTGGACTTTTGCAGTCGCCGCATAGCATTCAGGAAACTGCTCTCCGACACGGCGCACGACGGCACCGGTGAAACGGAGCGGCGCGTCCGAACCGGAAAGGTGAATCATCTCCGATTTTCCACCGACTCCATCTCGAACAGCCTCAGTTTGCGCAGTCGTATTCGCGGTCATCCAGATCGGTGCATTCGGATACGCAAACGCATCTTTGAGCAGGACTGACAAGTCACGAGTCCCTTCGTCAAAATTCTGGAAACTTGTGAGCTGCCCCAGCAGCACATCTGCATCTCGGTTCAGGTAGACATGCCCGTGTTGTTGTCCTGATGTGTTGATAAGGAGGATATTCTCAAGTGGAATGCCTGCCTCACGTATATCAGCAAACAGAGCGTCAAGTGAGACAAGATACATCAGGGGCGGTTGTTCGGCTTCACCTTCCTCTCTCGGCGGCAAAATATAGTCTTCTCCGATACCGAAATGATTGAGGCGAGTATCGGTGCGATAATCAAGCGAATGCTCATAGCATTTTTCCGCCGCGTCTATATCAATGACGACAGCAGATAGACTTTGCGTGCTTGAATCTAAACCGAGAGCGAGTCTTTCTCTTGGCACAAATTGCTCCTATACGTCCCTTAATTACAGGTTGGGTTTATTGTATTGTAAAGTTCATAATTGCTCGAACACCACGGGTAAGCGAGGGGACAATCCTCACCAGCGAGGCGTGAACATCCCTCTATCAGAGATTCGGTTTAATTCCCCGGATAAGCGCGGTTCTCTAATTCTGCGATGAACTTCTCAGCAGCGATAGCGGCTGCTGCCCCGGCCCCCGCAGCGGTAATCGCTTGCCGAAAGACATGGTCATGGACATCGCCAGCGGCATAGACACCGTTGACATTCGTGCGCTGCATTTCGTCCACAATGATGTATCCTTGCTCGTCCATATTTATGACATCTCTGAAGAGGTCTGTGTTCGGAATATGTCCAATAAAGATAAATACACCGTCAATCGGGAAGAGTTGTGTTTCGCTGGTCTTAACGTTTTTAAAGGTAGCACCGGTCACTTTTTCTGTGTCGCCGTTGATTTCTTCGACTACAGTGTCCCAGATGAACTTAATTTTATCGTTTTTGAAGGCGCGTTCCTGCATAATCTGGCTTGCACGGAGCTGATCGCGGCGGTGGACGATATACACCTCGGAGGCGTACTTGGTTAAAAAAATGCCTTCCTCTAATGCAGCATCACCGCCCCCAACGACAATGAGCCGTTGATCTTGGAAGAAAAACCCATCACAAGTGGCACAGTAAGAGACACCGCGTCCACCGTATTCCTCTTCACCGCGAATATCCAACGTGCGCGGCGATGCCCCCGTTGCTATAATCACAGACTTCGCACGGTATTCTTTCTCGTAGGTCGTGACAGCAAACGGGTGTTGCGAAAAGTCAACCCCCGTTACTGTGTCGAATTTGACCTCGGTCCCAAACCGCTCCGCCTGCTCCTGCATACCCTGTATAAAGACTCCCGCTTCGTTACCGAAGAAACCCGGATAGTTTTCCAAGTCAAGCGTCAAAGAGAGTTGTCCGCCGAGTGCCTCCCCGGTAATCAAGATAGGTTCAAGCATCGCACGAGACGTATAGATACCCGCGGCAAAACCAGCCGTGCCACCACCAATAATCACGATATTTCGATCTTCTATATGATTTGTATTTATATTCATAATGTTAACGCAAATTGCCAGTTATGTAGCATAGGAAACTGTTGGTCTCCTGTGCATCTTCGCTCCGAAAACGACAGAGAATACACCCAGTTTTTCGCAAAAATGAAGGAGTCTCGGCAAAAATAGTGTTCGTGGATCTGAAATCCTATAGGTAGAAGTTGGATTATAGTAGATTCCGTAATGACTTGGACACTTGTAGCGGCGTGTGAACTCTGAAGTTATCTGTTCTGACTGGCATAGCCTAACAGGCTATACTAGAAGTGTGAACCTGTTTTCGGATTTTACTATAATATTAAGTGAACCCGCTAAGCGAGTTATGTCAATTACCCATCGCGAGCTGCATCCCAATCCCACAAAAGGATTGTGCCATCACGGCCGGCACTCACGAGCGTCTTGCCATCTGGTGAAAATAACAACGTCTCCACTAAGGCTGTATGCCCATCGAGGGTCGTCAATTTATCACCCGTTACTAAATCCCAGAGTTCTATCCTGTTGCCAAGTGCTGCGACCAGCACCGCCCGATCCGGTGAAAACACCAATTGCCTTGCCCCGCGCGGTATCTCCTTGAGACCGATCTCTCTATGCCGTCCGAGCAAACGCGTGCTCTTGTAACTACCGATAGCAAGCAACCTCTTATCCGCAACGTATGCAAGTGCTGTAATAGCATCTCGAAACGATATCCGATGCCCCTCGATCATCGATGCTGGATCGTCTCCTTCAAGGAAAGGTGCCAACGGGACTCCCGTCTCTGCATCCCACATCTGAACCTGTCCACTCATCGCCCCACTGATCAGTTTCTTCCCATCTGGTGTGAATACCAAAGCACTGACTTGCGCGGCGAGGTGGTGAAGCCCGTGTGGCGGTAATCCTCCATTACCGTTTTCATTGATAGGAACATTTTCGGTGAGTGGGATATCCAGAAAAACGTCCTTCTCCGTAATAGCTGTGTTCCACACGTATATGTTCCCGGAAGTCCCTAAGGCGACCCTCTTCCCATCCGGAGAAAACGCGAACGGCGGGTCCCTATGCATACCTCCTTGTACACCTGTGAAAGTCGAGACCCGATCTCCTGATTTAACATCCGTTAGGATCACCTGGACCCTATCGCTCTGCGTCCTTGTAGAAAACGATTCCCCCATGCCCGGATCAAAGTATATCCTACCCTCTGCCGAGACACTCGCAAGCCGTGTCCCGTCCGGTGAAAATGCGGCACCCGCTAATATGTCTTTACGTCCTGGGATATCTATATCCGTCGTTTCCAAGGTTTTCAGATCCCAAACCGTAATTATCCCATTAAACGCAACACTCGCAAGCATCGATCCGTTATCTAAGAACGACACGGTTTTGACCGACTCCGTGTGTCCTATAATACGCATAGGTAAGGCTTCCTGTGTCTCTATGCTCCAAAACCGAACCGTACCATCTACACTGCCACTCGCCAATGTCTGACTGTCCGGCGAAAACCTTAAAGCAACGACATTACTGAGATGTCCAGGGAACGTCGCCAGCAAGGCACCGCTCTCCGTGTTCCATACATGGACTGCTGTATCCGTATCACCACTGGCAAGCATACTACCATCAGGAGAGAACGCCAACGCATTTATCCAACCTTCGTGTCCCTGAAGCACAATCGGTGCCTGCGTCCCCACGGGATCCCATAAGCGCACCCCGCCGTCTTCACTACCACTGGCGAGCCGTGTGCCATCCGGGGAAAACGCTAAGGTTAGCAGACCCCTGCCCCTATCCATTCGCAATGGAAAACGTTCATCTCCGAGGTTAAAGTCTCGGTCACGCTCCAATGGCGCGGGCGGCATCGGCGCGTCCATATTTGTAAAAGTCTTCCCCTTTTCGCCAGTGGTGATGTTCCACAAGGTAATCGTCCCGTCCGGTCCACCAATAGCGATTCTATCATCCGCGACTGCATAACTTTCATGACCCTGTCGACTACGCATCTGCTCCGAGGATAGATCTTCTATAGCCCTCACATCTCGCTTTCCAGTCTCAACATGTAATGTAGTGATCGCTTTGCTCCACCTATTCAAACCAATAAGCGTCCTACCATCTGGAGAGAACCGGAGGTTCACGCCGGCATAAGCCCTGTTCACGCCCAAGACTTCTTGGTATGTTACGAGTTCCCAGACCTTGATCGCCTGTGCCTGAAATTCTCCACCTCCACTGGCAAGGTAGAGTCCATCCGGCGAAAATGCCACCGATTGACACATGCCTGGGAACATAGTCATCTCTTTTCCCGTCGCCATATCGTAGAGCCAGACCCCGATATTACTACCCACTGCGAATTGTGCGCCGTCCGCGGAAAACGCAAGCGCATTAATGCCGCCCTTCCCCAAACGCGCTCTCGCCGCTTTTGGCAGCTCCCATTGTGATATATCCTCTACACCTGCATCGGCTTCCACATCTGCATCACTAACGTCAATACCCAATAGGAAAAAAATAACAGCAACACCGACGATCATCCGCATAATAGTTCTCTCCTACAGAGATGTCACCCTTAATAATTGAATCCATCATTTAGAACGGAAGCGGAATGCCAACTCGTTCAGCAATTATTTTCAACTGTTCCTGATGTGCTTCGCCAACCGGGATACCGATTTCAGCCCATACTTGTTCGCGCTCCCACTCTAAGCCGCCGGGTAAATCCGATCGGTCATAACCCGGTGCCGGTTGCATCTGTCGTGCGTCGTGGATATGTTGGTCGATCTCCGCTTTATACGCCTCAATCGGTCGGAATCGAGAAATGTCAATCGCTGCAATGAAAGCACCTTGATTCGCACCTTCCCAGATTGTTGGGGGATCCGGCACCTTATCGAACAGCCAAATACCTGCCATAAATCCACCGAGCGCATGACTCACATGACTCAACCCCAACATTTTGAAGAACGCCGCAGGACTCTGTTCAAAAGCCTGTTCCAACGGCAACTTCGCATCAATGCCGGTTGCCATATCGACGATTATAGGTGGCTGGTTACCCGACGGAATCGCAAAACTCATCGGAGACGCTCCGGTTGCTGTGGCAATCGCACCGTCAGGACTGTGTCGAAAACGGTGGCAAGAGACCGCAAACCCGGCGCAATCTACTTCAAGTGCGAGTCGTGAATACTTACCAGCACTCCCAAAGTGGAAGTGGTTCCGACTCGTCGCGGCACCGAGTCCCATCTCTTTCGCTTTTTTGACTGCCGCCTTCGCAGCATCATACGAGGCAAAATGCCCCATACCACCATCGCCATCGTAGACCGCTGTCGTCGGAGATTCATCAATACAACGGACGTTTGGACGCGGATTGACTTTGCCATCAAGCATCATCCCGGCATATCCCGGCGTTTGCCACGTGCCATGACTGAATACACCGCGCAGATCGGTAAGAACCAGTAGGTGCGCCAGGTGCGCAGCGTCCGCCTCCGAGGTCCCTGCCTTCTGGAAAACTTCACTGATGAAACTCCGCATCGTATCTGGCATCACGCGGATATAGTCCTTCGGTACTACATTCATATTTTTAATTTTCCCTTAACGCTTTTCGAATAATTAAAAAGAAAATCTCGGAATTCCATCAACAATCGGATAATGCCGCTCACACACGCCGCAGTACAAACGCTGTTCGTCCCATGTAATTCCACCTTTACACTGCGGACAAACCAGAATTTCTTGTAATGTCTTTCTCCGGCGATGTTTGCTTCTTACCAACAACGATTTTACCTGAGAGACGATACTTCGTGGGACCGCGCTTTTAAGAAACAGCAGCCACTCATGCTGTCCTAAACCCTTACCATCCGATACGATGAGCCTCTCAAGGGTATCCGAACATTCCAGATCCAGTGCCGACTCCTGATCGGGAAGAATTTCGTAGTTTATTTCGTCTTCCCATTCGTACTGGACCAGGAAGAGGTTATGATGCGCCCGATGAAACCGTTTCCAATGCTTGTCTGTCGCCGCCAATCTGTGGAAAAGTTGCCCGAACTGGGAATTTCTTTCATTCCGCCGCAGCATCAGACAGCCATCGACCCAGTTGACGACCCAGTTATGATAGTGCCATCCGTAGATTTGCTCACCTATTTCAGAGGGTGTTTCAATATACCCACGCCCCGCGACACGTTCCAATTCCGTGATCAGTTGCGCAGGATCTTCAACGTGCTCCAATACGTGCGAGCAGATAACATAATCAAATGCCCGGTCTGCGAACGGCAGAAACTGCCCATCCGCTTCTACTATCGGGCGGTCAGCGATGATTCTGCCGCCGCGTTGCTCGTCATCCGCTATAAATTTATCACATAAAACATCTGAACGTGCCTTCGGATTATGACCGCTCCCTATTTCTAAGACAAAATCGTCTACACGAATGTTCATTTCTCGACGACCATAGTGATATAAGGACTCATATATGGAAACGCTCCTGCGATAATTCTGCCTTTTATCCCGAACCCGACGGCTTTTCTGATTATCGTGAACCCGCGCGATCGGAAAAATTGAGCCAGATCAATAGGGCTGGCATAATAAGCACTGTCTGCATCACCCCCGATGGCATCTACCTGTAAGTCGGGTTCACGATATATGAAATTCGGAGCCGCTGTCGCTGGAGTCAAGAACCGTTTCTTTATATAAAGCCCACAGTTCCGCAGGAACTGCTGTAACGCTTGCCGTTTCGTCTCACCCCAGACGGGTCTGCCGGGCTTCCCAGACATCAGATTAAACCAATCAAACAACGGGATTAAGGGGGAGCAGAGGTTTGGCCCAGAGAGTACAATTCTCCCGCCATTGCACACGACCCGCACCATCTCGGTTAACGCTGTTTCGACATCCGGTAGATGTTCTATTAATTCATTCGAACAGATAACATCGAAGGATCCGCTCTCAAAGGGAAGTTCCATCACATCGCACACTCGATAGCGGAGTTTCGGATTTGTCCATGCTTGTGCGTCTTGAAGAAAAAGGGGAGAGATGTCAGTTCCGACAACATCAAAACCTGCCTCATTGAGCAACCTCGCTGAGATACCGTTCCCGCAGCCGAGGTCAAGTATTTTGGAGCGCGAGGACGCGTAATGGGTCACCAATTCTACATAGTGTCGGAGGTAGGTTTCATCGTGTGCAGATAGAAGTCCTTTATAGGTCTCCGATGTCTCGTAGAACTCACGCATCCGCTCTCGAATTGACATTGATGTTTCAGGTACTGGGGTTCCAATCATTTTTTGAAGTATTAAATCCGGGCATGGACATCTTTGTAGCATAGGCTGTGAGCCTGTGCATAAATGGGCACAAACTGAAAGTGAGTGCTATAAAAATCCGTGGATCCTCAATGACTCCCAATGAAGTACTGTCTACGGACCTAAAATCTTCAGGACTTACGCACTTTTGATCATCGGCCGTGCCAGGAGAGATAGATCGGATAAAAATGCAGACGGTCTGTGGCACAACCTAACAGGTTATGCTACAAAAAAGAATCCTGCGTAAGTTCTAATCTTATAAGTAACAATTTGGGTTAATGTAAAAGACGTTTACGAACGGAGCGTCTTCCACGGTGCCTCATCGAAAACATCAATCAGTTGATACCCCTCTTCGCCTTTGCTCGGACTGAGGGTGACGAATAATTTCGCTGACTCAGAGGAGACGTTAAAGGAGGCGTGGACCATGTCAGCAGGAATGAATACAGAATCACCCGCGTTGAGTGTCTGTTTCTTGTCTTCAAGCCACTGTTCTACACTACCTTCTATAACGTAGATAACCTCTTCTTGGTCGGGATGCTTATGGAAATCGTGTCCATATCCGGGTGAGAGGCTAACTTCCATGGCGACGATGTCCTTCGCTCCTGTGCTCTCTGGACGACTGAGCCACCCAATTGTTCCCCAGTCGAGTTCGTCTCGTTCTACGTCCGCAGACACTATAAATTTCCCACTCATCACGCTATAATTCTCCTTTTGCTCAATAAAGAGAGAGGCGCGGTTTCAAACCGCACCAACTCTCAAAAAACTGCATTTACTTTTCGGATTTCAGTGCCGCCCAAGTGATGGACAATTTCCCAACCGGCTCGACAGGGGTCAATGATGTCTCCATTTCTGCGACAATTTCCTCTTCGTTGAGGGCACGGTTCCAGATGCGAACCTCGTCAATAAGTCCAAGAAATTCACGATTGCCTTCATGTGTTTTCCCTACAAGGACATCCGAAGTATCGGCTTTACCGGGTGGATTATTTTTGCCACCAAATTCACCAGCCGATTCACCATTCACCCAATACTTG